>DFNM01000249.1 GCA_002376045.1 Firmicutes bacterium UBA3567 | reverse complement strand
GCCTGAAGGTTTTCTTCTTGCCGGGTATAATCAAAGGTTTCTTTTCATGCTTTAGGGCTTCTCTAACACGCCTTTCTAAAATATTAAACAACAATAGAGCTATCAGCAAAACATAGGCCAGAGTCTCTAACCGATTTTTGTTTTGAAGATACAAAGGGCCTACATAAAAAGGATCTTTGATAAACTTAAAGGTGGTCTCTATGCTGCTCTGCTGTTTGTATTCTTTGAGGATCTCTTTTGATGAGTATTCATTATCAGGGATGTTTGTTATGAGCACAAAACAGCTGAGACGCTCTCTTGTTTTTTGAACGGCTTTTTCATCAGTTGTGTATTCAACTTCTAAACGGTATCTGGTAACTGTATCGGGATTACCGTTTTTGGGCGGACGCCCGGGTTTTCGTTTTTGTTCAGTGACTATCCTGCCCGTTAAAGGATAATACTCACTCTGGTGACCCTTGATAAACTCTTTTAACGCATCTTCTGCATCAGGCTCACATGCAAAGCTCTGTTTGTGTATCTTTTTGATTGCTTTTTTTGAGTTGATCTTCTTCTTTTTTAAGCCGTTTTTCAAGTCCCTTTGCCTTATGCCCATCAAGCTTGGGTGAACGAACCACAACGAAACGGTATTTCCTGCTATAAAGAACCTCTGTAACGCTCTGTAATCTGCAAGATGCTGCATCCTTTTTAGGACCGGCTTCAGCTATCTTGTTTAGAACCCTTGCCAGGTGATAGTCCGTTAAATTCTCGGGTTCGATGCCTTTGTCAAACAAATTTTCGGTATCCATACCTGAAAGTGCATTTCTGCAAGTGTTATCAGCGTTTTTGTGTTTTGTTATCACGAATTCAGGACTTAGATTAGTCTTCCTTATTTAGGAAGGCTTTTTTATTTAGAAATGATGCTTTTTTATAAAACACAGAAGAAAATTCCATGTTACCAAAGTAGTAAAAACATCAGAGCTTGAGAAGTTATTAGCTCAAAATGGGGTTTAAGGAACCAAACAATGGCTATTTTCGTCTATATAAAAATAAGGAGGTTTTAGGCAGTAACGAAACAAAAGAAAAATTTGAATGCCTTATAAATTAATATTAGTGATAGGAGAGTGTTAATATGGGGACTATAAAGGGGCGAATAGGAGGTTCTATTGGCGGATATGATCTCAATGCGAATGTTACAGAAACCAGAATTACCGGAAGAATCGGTGGCCTGATTTTCGGTAGTGATATAAACCTGGAATACTCCATAGAAGAGGGTTATATTAGAGGACGAATCGGGGGTGTATTTATTGGGAGAGATGTTACTGGAGAGATCAGTCGAGACAGCGTTTCAGCGAGAATCGGTGGAGCTGTAGATGGGAATACCCTGGAGCTATATGTTCGGGATAAAACTGTACACGGGCGCTGTGGAGGCGAGGTGGTAGGGTTTGATATTGACGTGCAATTTGAAGGTAATAGTGCTGTCGGCCGGCTCGGGGGCGATTTTATTGGTATGGATATTCGGGCTGAAATTGCCGATGTAGAACCAATAATTGCGGCTGTAATGTTTGCTATAACCTACTACATTTATAAGGTGAATCACAGAAACAGCGGAGGTAGTTCGGGAAGTAAATAGGCCTAATAACAAAGCCGAAGGAAAGTGATTAAAGTGAGCTTTGTTCCTTTTAGTTTGCTTGTTGCTGGTAAGTTTGTTTTAGGAACAGCAGTTTCGTGGATAGTTTTGTTATTTATATCGAGTGCTTTATTTCAGACTTCTTTTCGGGAAGGGTCTTGTTTTTAACTAAAAAAACCATATTGTTCTATAACACCCCCATTTTGTAAAAATTTCAATAATGGTCAAACAATTAAACATGCTAGAATTAAGGATAGGCTTAGTAGAATTCTGCTGTAGCCTATCCCAATCTTTTTTTTGGCCGTTTAATGTTTTTAAGGATTAATGAATGATGCTGAATTGGCGGGATAGCCATATTTGTTTTCATCTTTATTTTTTTTTATCACTGGAGGAAGGATTTTACTTGTCGGTAGAGAATAATAGATTAAAGTGGTAGAATGTGGAGGGAAGTGGAGTAAAACGTCCGGGTTGGAGTGAATGGCCTTGTTCATGGGAGAATTCCAGCATACAGTTGATAAAAAGGGCCGCTTGATTATGCCGGCCAGATTCAGAGAGGGTTTGAGTCAGGGGTTTATTGTAACGAAAGGTCTTGACCACTGTCTGTTTGTGTATCCAAGGGAAGAATGGTTTAGCATAGAAAAAAAATTGAAGACTCTGCCCTTTACTCAAAAAGAAGCCCGGGCATTTGTTAGATTTTTCTTTTCAGGAGCTGTCGAATGCGAATTAGACAAGCAGGGGAGGGTGCTTCTTCCCAACAACCTAAGGGAGTATGCAGAGATACAGAAAGATGTTGTGGTGATAGGTGTTTCTTCCCGTGTAGAGATTTGGAGTAAAGAGAATTGGGAAAAATACAGTAGTGAAGCGGAGTTATCATATGAAGAAATTGCCGAAAAGATGGTTGAATTGGGAATTTGATATAAAGGTGTGGTAAACATGGAATTTGAACACAAACCAGTAATGTTGAAGGAGGTTTTAGAGCTATTAAATTGTAAGCCGGAAGGCGTATATGTAGATTGTACCCTTGGTGGTGGCGGTCATGCTGAGAAGATATGTGAAAACATCTTCCCTGATGGATTGTTGATAGGGATTGATCGGGATCTTGATTCAATAGAAGCTTCTAAAAAAAAACTTGAACGGTATAAGAACAACATTGAACTTGTGCATGATAACTTTGGAAACATAAAAAAAATCGTCAACAGTTTGGGTATAGAAAAGGTTGATGGAATTTTGTATGATTTGGGGGTTTCCTCTTATCAGCTTGATAATCCTGGAAGGGGTTTTTCCTATAAATTTGATGCCCCCTTGGATATGAGAATGGATCAAACCGGCGGCAAAACGGCGCGGGAACTTATTAATGAGCTTTCAAAAGAAGAATTGGCAGCTATAATACAGAGGTTTGGTGAAGAGAAATGGGCCTCTAGAATCGCTAAATTTATTGTTGAAAGACGAAAACAAAGAGAAATAAAAACCACGCAAGAATTGGTAAAAATAATAAAAAAGGCTATACCCATTAGGAGCCGACAGAAAGGGCCTCATCCTGCCAAAAGGACTTTCCAGGCCCTGAGGATTTTCATTAACGATGAGTTGGAGTGTTTAAAACAGAGCTTGTATGATGCAATAGATCTTTTAAAACCTAAAGGGAGGATCTGTGTTATAAGCTTTCACTCCCTGGAAGACAGGATTGTGAAAAAAATATTCCTTGAAAAAGAGTCTGAGTGTGAATGTCCTCCAGACTTTCCTATATGTGTTTGTGATAAGAAGAAAGAGCTGGAGATTTTGACTAGAAAGCCCCTGACACCAGGACCCAATGAAATTAAAAACAATGCACGAGCCAGGAGCGCAAAACTTAGAGCAGGTGAAAAAGTGGATTGTTCTAAACCAAAGGGAGAGTGAATAAAGTGTTAATAACAGAAAAGAAAAAGCACTTTGAGCAAACATATCCAGGGGTATATTCTGTTCAAAAGACCTCTACAAAAGCAAAAAGCTTTAAATTGGTTGTAGGTATTATTTTGATTATTGTTATAGGTTTTATAATCTTAACCAGAAATGTATATATTGTTGAGGCAAACTATAGATTGCAGGCTTTAGAGAAGAAACTCGATTTTATTAAAAAAGAAAATGAGAAACTTAAAGTTAAACTAGCCGAATTAAAATCTTATGATAGAATAGAATATATTGCGAAAACTAAGTTGCATATGATCGAACCTTCAGAAGAACAGGTGGTAATAATTAACCCCGAGTATGCTATGAAAGATTGCCAAAACAAGAATAATACTCAGATTTCAACGAACGCTGATAAAAGGGATAATAATAACACGAGAAACATTCTTTCCGTTGTTTTAAAGAACATTTTTAAAGACTAAATTCCCCCTCTGGTTTTGCAGGAGGTTGTAATAATTGGCGGTGACGAATCTTGTTGTAAAAAAACGGTTGGTGTTTAGTTTGCTCGTGATTTGGCTGGGGTTTATTATTATAACAGGCAGACTTGCATGGATTCAGTTGGTAAGGGGTGAAGAGCTTCAGAGGATGGCTGCTGATCAGTGGGTGCAGGAAATACCTGTTGAACCCAAAAGGGGCACAATCTATGACAGGAACGGAAAACCCCTTGCAATAAGTGCAAGTGTACACACAATTGTAGCTTATCCTCCTGAAATAAAGGATCCAGCTGAGATAGCCCGGAAACTTTCAGAAGTACTTGATATGAATTATGAAACGGTGTATAAAAAATTAACCCAAAGAAAGGCTTCTGTGTATATAAAGCGCAAAGTGGAGGATGAAGTTGCTAATGCTGTGCGCAAATTAGAAATTAAAGGAGTAGGCTTTGCTGAAGAAAGTAAAAGATATTACCCTGATAGGAATCTGTTGTCCCATGTTTTGGGTTTTACAGGTATAGATAGCCAGGGTCTGGATGGTATAGAATTTTATTATGACAAATATTTACGTGGATTTCCGGGAAGAATTGTTTCTGAGACGGATGCGTTGAGTAGAGAGATTCCCTTCGGTTCTCAGCAATACATTCCTCCCCGAAATGGTTATGATCTGGTGCTGAATATAGATAAAGTTATTCAACACTTTGCTGAAAGAGAACTTGAAAAGGCATTAGTCAAGCACAAAGCCAAAAGGGGTAGCGTCATAGTAATGGATCCACAAACTGGAGAAATTCTGGCATTGGTTAACAAACCCGATTACGACCCTAACAATTATGCCGAATATTCTCCGAAAATCTGGAGGAATGCTGCCGTTTCAGATGTGTATGAACCGGGTTCGACTTTCAAGATTATTACAGCTGTCGCTGCCCTTGAAGAAGGAGTTGTAAAGCCCAATGATAGATTTTATGACTCCGGTTATGTAATTGTCAGTGGTGAGAGAATAAGGTGCTGGAAGCAGGGGGGACACGGAAGTCAGACATTTGTAAATGTAGTGGAAAACTCATGTAATGTTGGTTTTGTTAATGTGGCTCAGAAATTGGGTAAAGAAAGTTTTGTAAAATACATAAAGGGTTTTGGCTTTGGCAAACAAACGGGCATTGATTTGCCAGGAGAGGCGAAAGGCATATTTGCCCCTGAGAAGATTGGCCCTGTTGAGCTGGCAACCATTTCCTTTGGGCAAGGAATTTCAACAACCCCCCTTCAAATGGTCAGGGCGATTTCAGCAATAGCTAATGGAGGAAAACTTGTTAAGCCCATGATTGCCAAAGGGTTAAAGGATGAAGAAGGTAGAGTTATACACAAATTCATGCCGCGCTACACAAAACAGGTGATATCCCAAAAAACTGCTGATGAGATGAAACAAATACTGGCGAGTGTTGTTGCCAATGGTACCGGCAGTAGAGCACAGATAAAAGGTTATAGTGTAGCAGGGAAAACAGGTACAGCTGAGAAGTATGCACCAGGAAAATACGTGGCATCTTTTATCGGTTTTGCCCCTGTAGATAATCCGAGAATAGCAATGATTGTAGTGATAGATGAACCTCAGGGTATATATTACGGAGGCCAGGTGGCTGCACCGGTGTTTCAAAAAATAATGAAAGATGCCCTTTTACATCTTAAAGTTAAACCCCAGGAAGAACACAATGAACTGCCAGAGAAAATAATGGTTCCAAAGGTTGAGGGTTTAAATATTCAGGATGCAACAACGATATTAATAAAGAACAATTTAAAATTTGATATAAAGGGCGAGGGCATTATTGTTGAGAAACAGTATCCTCCTCATGGAAGCGAGGTTCCTGCTGGAGCTAAAGTGATTCTTACTTTAAAAAACCATGTTATATCAAAGGATTTTGTGATATTACCTGATTTAAAGGGTAAAAGTATAAGAGAGGCCAGCCAGATTCTGCACTTTATGGATTTACAGCTTGAAATAGAAGGAGAGGGCTTTGCTATAAAACAGGAACCATTACCTGGAACCAGAGTTAAAAAAGGTAGTATAATAAAGGTATATTTTGAACCTATCAAAACAGAATAAGGGTTGGGGTTGGGGTGACCTGTTTTCCAGCTCTAACCCTTTCATTTTAAACAGCTATTCTGAATAATGAGCATCAAACTTGTTAAAAATATTTCGAAGAGGTGAAGGAGCATGGTGGATATTTATCAAATTATAGACATTTTAAAAAACATAAAAGGAATAAAAGGGAACAAAAGTGTTCGTGTATCCGGAATAACCTATGATTCAAGAAGGGTCAACAAGAATTGCCTTTTTGTAGCGGTAAAGGGATTTGTGCATGATGGTCATGATTTTATGGAAGAAGCTGTTTCAAAAGGAGCAGCTGCCGTTATATGTGAAAATTTTAATGAAAATCTTCCTGATACCGTGTGCCAGATTGCTGTTACAGATAGCCGAGAAGCCCTTGCTTATGCATCAAAAGCTTTTTATGATAATGTTAGTGACAGGTTGAAACTTATAGGAGTAACGGGTACCAATGGGAAGACCACAACCACGTATTTGATTAAAAAGATTCTTGAGAACAGTGGTTGTAAAGTGGGTTTAATAGGAACCATTTCTGTGAAAATAGGGGATCGGGATATTCCTACAGAAAGAACTACTCCTGAGGCTTCGGATTTACACCATCTTTTTTATCAAATGCATCAAGAGAGTGTTAAATACGTTGTTATGGAAGTTTCATCTCATTCCCTTGAACTTCATAGAGTAAAAGGATGTTGCTTTGAAGCAGGAATATTTACCAATATGTCTCAGGACCACCTGGATTTCCACAAAAGTATGTCTGCTTATTATAAGGCTAAAAAAAAGCTTTTTCTGCAGTCAAAAAGAGCTATAATAAACAAGGATGATTTTTATGGAAAAAAATTGATTGCAGAACTTGCGATACCTGTGTTTACTTATGGGATTGGCAAAGATGCAGATGTAGTTGCTAGGGGCATTCAAATAAGCTCTAAAGGAGTCGAGTTTACCGTTGAAGCAGGGAATGAGGCCGCAAAGATGTTTTTGAGAGTTCCAGGAAAATTTAGCGTCTATAATGCTCTGGCAGCTACAACAGCATGTTTTGCTCTGGGAATAGACTTGAACACTATAAAAAACGGTTTGTTTCAGGTTGAGGGTGTGTCGGGGCGTTTCGAATTGATTGATGAGGGTCAGGGTTTCGCTGTAATTGTTGATTATGCCCACACACCTGATGGCCTGCAGAACATCCTAAATACTGTAAAGGAATTTGCTTCAGGCAAAATCATTACTGTTTTTGGATGTGGAGGAGACCGGGATAAAAACAAGAGACCCAAAATGGGCAGGATTGCAGCGGAGTTGAGTGATTTGTGCATCATAACCTCTGACAATCCCAGGAGTGAGGACCCAAAGGAGATTATTAGGGAGATAGAGGAAGGAGTTAAACCAGTAACTAAAAATTATGTTAAAATAGTTGATAGAAGGGATGCCATAGAGTATGCGATTAATACGGCACAGGCTAAAGATGTGGTAATAATTGCAGGCAAAGGGCATGAAACCTATCAGGTAATAGGAAACAAAAAAATACCTTTTGATGATAGAGAAATAGCGAGAGAAATGATCAGGAGGAGGCTTAAATGTTAACAATTGAAGAAATAGTTAAAACCCTGGGCGGAAAATTAAATAATGGTGATTTGCAAGCAGTGGTATCTGGAGTGTCAACAGATACCAGAACCATAAAAAAAGGTGAGCTGTTTATACCCTTGATAGGGGAGAATTTTGATGGTCATGATTTTGTTGAAGAGGCATATAAAAAAGGTGCTGTGGGGAGTCTTACTCAGAAGCAAATCGAAACACACAGGGGTTTTAAAAACTTGATACATGTTGAGGATACCCTTGAAAGCCTGCATAAGCTTGCTGCTTATTACAGAAAAAAATTTGATGTTCCCTTTGTTGCTGTTACAGGAAGTAGTGGGAAAACAACTACAAAGGAAATGATTAGCAGCGTACTTTCTCAGCGAAAAAAAGTTTTGAAGAACCAGGGAAATTATAATAATCACATTGGTCTGCCTCTTACTGTATTTAAATTAGACACCAGCATACAGGTTGGAGTAGTGGAAATGGGTATGAGCAGTTTGGGTGAGATCGAAAAGCTATCCCGAATAGTGAAGCCCCATGTTGCAGTGATTACAAACATAGGTACAGCTCATATAGAGAAGTTGGGTTCAAAGGAGCAGATTTTGAAAGCCAAGACAGAAGTTTTCCAAGCCATGGATGCCAGAGGTATTGCTGTATTGAACGGTGATGACGTATTGCTTTACAGCTATGGCAGGAATTTAAAGCTTAGAAAATATTTCTTTGGTTTTAAAAGGGGAGATTTTCAGGCGTTAAACCTAAAATCCCATGGCTTGAGGGGTATTGAGTTTGATATAAAAACTAAGGACAAAATTTTAAAGGATTTTTATCTACCCCTCCCGGGCAAACACAATGTTTACAACGCATTGGCTGCTGTGTGTGTGGGAATGGTTTTCGGATTATCTCCTGAAGAGATAAAAGAGGGGTTAAAACAAACTAAAAGGGAAAAAATGAGATTGGAAATTTCCCGGGGAATAAAAAATTGTACCATCATCAATGATACCTACAATGCCAATCCCGATTCTATGAAAGCTGCGCTAGATGTGCTGGTTGAACTGGCGGCTTCTGCAAGAAAAAGCAGAAAAATCGCCGTGCTGGGTGATATGCTGGAAATGGGGGAATGGGCCCCTCCCTGGCACATGGAAGTTGGAAAATACGCTGCTCAAAAAGGAGTGGATTTATTAATAACAGTAGGTAAAACGGCTAAATTTATTGCTGAAGGTGCGTTGGAAGCAGGGATGGATAGCAGCAACATTACTTCCTTTATAAATAATGAAGACGTAATTGAGTTTTTGAAAACAAATTTGAGAGAAAATGATAAAATTTTAATAAAAGGTTCTAGAGGAATGAAAATGGAACAAATAGCAGAAACTTTTATTGGCAGGGAGAGGATTAAATGATCTTGTTTCCACTACTGATAGGGTTTTGTATTGCTGCCTTTGGTGGATTTTTTTTAATCCCTCTTTTAAGGAAGATGAAATTCGGCCAGCAGGTGAGAAGCCAGGGGCCCAAGAGACACTATTTAAAAAGTGGCACCCCAACAATGGGAGGTCTCATTTTCTTAATATCTGCAGCTTTAACGGTTTTGGTGTTTTCCTGGAGGGATCACAGGATTTTCATTGTTCTATTATCCACCTTTGGTTTTGGCTTGATAGGTTTTGTAGATGACTTTATAAAGATTGCCCTTAAACGGCCACTGGGATTGAGGGCAACACATAAAATAATTGTTCAAATTCTTCTGGCAACATTTATCAGCTATTATGCTGTTGCAATGTATCCTGATGTTTCCAACATGGCTGTGCCCTTTTCGAATATGACTTTAGATTTGGGATTGATGTTTGTGCCCTTTTCTGTTTTTGTTTTTATTGGCAGTGTAAACAGTGTGAACCTTACTGATGGTCTCGATGGGCTTTTGGCAGGTATAGCCATAATAGTTTTAGCTGCATATGCGGCTATATGTTTTACGTTACAATACAGCAATCTTGTGGTGTTTTGTTTGGGTTTTATAGGAGGCTTATTGGGTTTTCTACTCTATAACAAGTATCCTGCTTCCGTTTTTATGGGTGATACCGGTTCTTTTGCTATCGGAGGGGCAATTTCAGGTCTTGCAGTGCTTACAAAGACTCAGTTACTCCTGCCTCTAATAGGATTTGTTTTTGTTGTAGAAGCATTATCTGTAATAATTCAAGTAGTATTTTACAGGTTTTTCGAAAAAAGGGTGTTTAAAATGAGCCCTATTCACCATCATTTCGAGCTAAGCGGCTTAAATGAACCTCAAGTAGTTTTCGGCTTTTGGTGTACCGCTTTTGTTACAACATTATTGGGCTTGCTTGCTTTTTATATGTAGAAGGGGGGGTATAGCTTAATGAAATTCAGGAACAAAAACATCCTGGTAATAGGAATGGCTAGAAGCGGTATAGCAGCTGCCCATGTATTGAAGGAACTGGGTGCCAATGTTACGGTAAATGATATAAAGCCATATGAAGAAGTTAAAAAAGAAGCAGACTGTTTGCGAAAAGCGGGGATTGTTACTGTAACAGGTGGTCATCCATTAAAAGTATTGGAAAACAAAGATTTTATTGTTGTAAGTCCCGGTGTTCCCATGGACATACCTTTGTTAGAAGAAGCTAAGAAAAGGAGTATTTCCATATACAGTGAAATAGAAATCGGGTATCGATTAACACAGGGAAAGATTATAGCTGTTACAGGAACCAATGGAAAAACAACTACAACCACTCTGGCAGAAGAAATCTTAAAAAACTCTGGAATTGAGGCTGTAGCAGCGGGCAACATAGGTATACCTTTAATACAGGTTGCAAAAAAAGTCAGTTCGGATGGTTATTTGGTTGTTGAAGTAAGCAGTTTCCAGCTCCAGGGGATAGAAAAATTTAAACCCAGGATAAGCATAATACTTAATATTACAAAAGATCATCTGGATAGACACAAAACTTTTGAAAATTATGCAGCGGCGAAAGCCAGAATATTTGAAAACCAGGATTATGATGATTATACCATATTAAATGAAGACGATGCACTGGTCAGAAGCTTTGCTTCGAAAACCAGGGGTAAAACAGTGTTTTTCAGTCGAAAGAAACAGCTGGATTATGGGGTTTTTGTTAAAAATAATGTGATAGTAGTCAAAGATTTCAACAGCATTTATCCTGTGTGCAGGGTTGAAGAAATTGGTATAAAGGGAAATCACAATTTAGAAAATGTTCTGGCATGTGTGGCTATTGGATGGTTATGTGGAGTTAATTTTAATACTATGGCTGAGACTTTGAAGGATTTTAGAGGAGTTGAGCACCGCCTTGAATATGTGGATACAATCGGTAGAGTAAAATTTATAAATGATTCAAAAGGAACAAATCCTGAAGCAGCTATGAAAGCTATTGAAGCAGTTGATGAACCAATTGTTTTGATTGCTGGAGGAAAAGATAAAGGTAGCGATTTTGACGAGTTTGTTAAGGCCTTTGAAAACAAAGTTAGAGCAATGATAGTGTTAGGTGAAACAGCTGAAAAGCTGGTTCAAACGGCCAAAGCCCTTGGTTTCAGACATGTTGTTAAGGTGAAAAGCATTGAGGAGGCTGTAGAGAAGGGTTTCCAACTGGCAAAACCAGGCTGGTGTGTGTTATTATCACCGGCATGTGCGAGCTGGGATATGTTTAAAAGCTTTGAAGAAAGAGGCAATGTGTTTAAGGAGAGTGTTAAGTCCTTAAGGAGGAAAAATAATGTCTCCTGAAAAAAACCACACAGACTACCCTCTGATAGTAATTGTAATCGCCCTTTTAGGTGTAGGGACAGTAATGGTATTGAGTTCAAGTGCCGTGTGGGCATATTACAAACACAATGATAGCCTGTATTTTCTGAAAAGACAGATGTTATGGGTTGTTCTGGGTTTTGTCACCATGTTCTTTTTAAGCAGCTATAATTACTGGAAATTAAAAAAGCTATCGAAAGTAATTCTTTTTATTACAATAGTGATGTTGATAGCGGTGCTAATACCCGGTATAGGGGTAGAAATCAATTATGCCAGGAGATGGATAGGTTTTGGGTCACTGACATTTCAACCATCTGAATTTGCCAAATTGAGTATGATCATTTATTTGGCTAGCAGTTTGAGCAGAAAACGGGAATACCTGGAAAATTTTTTTGTTGGAGTAGCTCCAATTTTAATTGTTCTTGGAGTTATTTGTAGCCTGATACTGATTCAACCGGATTTGAGTACTGCTGTTATCATAGCTGTAACAGTTATGGTGATGTTGTTTGCAGGAGGCACGAAAGCATCTCACTTAGTGGGGTTAATGTTTTTGAGTGTGCCGGCTGGAATTTTTTTAGTTTTGAGTGAGGAATACCGCAGGGAAAGATTTTTTTCTTTTCTTAATCCATGGGCCGATAAACAGGATGCCGGTTATCACATAATCCAATCCCTTTATGCTCTGGGTTCTGGAGGTTTGCTGGGAGTCGGGCTGGGTCAAAGCCGGCAGAAGTTTTTTTACTTACCGGAACCCCAAACGGATTTCATTTTTGCTATCCTTGGTGAGGAGTTAGGATTTATAGGTGGTCTTTTGGTTATTTTGTTGTTTGCGCTGTTTGTATGGAGAGGATGTAAAATTGCGCTGGCTGCTCCTGATTATTTTGGATGTGTACTTGCTTTTGGTATAACGGCTTTGATAGGAATTCAGGCATTGATAAATCTTGCGGTTGTTACCGCATCTATGCCTGTTACTGGAATGCCTCTTCCCTTCATAAGCTTTGGTGGTTCATCTATGGTTATAACAATGGGGGGTGTGGGTATATTATTAAATATAGCCAAACACACCAATAATTAGTAAAGGAAGGATTCTATGAGGGTAATCATAACAGGAGGAGGTACCGGAGGCCATATTTATCCCGGTATTGCTATTGCAAAAAAACTAAAAACGAAATGGAAAGCTGAAATACTTTTTGTTGGCAGCAAGAACGGCCTGGAAAACGAACTGGTACCCCAGGCGGGGTTGAATTTAAAAACAATAACAGTCAAGGGATTCAGGCGCAAACCTAGTTTGGATGTTTTAATGACTTTTTTCCTTATGTTTAAGGGTTTTTGGGAAGGGAAGCAAACAATTGAAGAATTTAAACCTGATGTTGTTATTGGAACAGGAGGTTATGTATGTGGACCTGTAGTTTTGGCAGCAAGCTTGTCAGGCATTCCCACAATGATACATGAGCAGAACTCCATACCAGGTGTTACCAATAGAATTCTTTCCAGATTAGTTGATAAGATCGCTGTGAGTTTTACCGATTCAATAAGCTATTTTCCTACAGATCGAAAAAAGATTAAGCTGACAGGAAATCCTGTTAGAACTGAGGTTTTTAAAGTTACAAAAGAGGAGGGAATTAGAAGGCTAAACCTCGACCCTGATAAAAAGACAGTCCTTGTGTTTGGCGGAAGCCGGGGTGCAAAAATAATTAATGATGCAATGGAAACCGTTATCAAGGAGAATTTGAGTTCGAATAAACTTCAGATAGTTCACATAACGGGGAAGAAACACTATAATGATTATATCGGGCGGTTCAAAAGGCAGGGAATAGATACTTCAGCATATGGGAATATTAAAGTTGAACCTTATATATACGATATGCAGTATGCACTGGCAGCCGCAGATTTGATTGTATCCAGAGCGGGGGCTATGACTATTGCAGAAATAACAGCTTTAGGAAAACCTTCTATACTGGTTCCATTAAAAATTGCTGCAAATGATCATCAGAAAACCAATGCATTAAGCTTAAAGAGAAAACATGCAGCAGAAGTAATTCTAGAAGAGGATTTAACGGGTAAAATGTTAAATAATAAAATTAAAGAATTAATTTTCGATGAGAAGAAATTAAATTTAATGGCCCAAAACAGCAGGAAACTGGGCAAACCAAATGCAACAGAGAAAATATGTGAAATGATAATTTCCTTGCTTCAGTGATTTTTTATATGTACAAGCATGAACTACATGTAACAAAAAATTAACTATTACATAATATAACTATTACATAATGTAAAATGAAACATTGCATTGTTTGGAAGGAGAGGAAGGAAGGTTGTTACACAATTATAAACGCATTCATTTTATAGGTATTGGCGGAACAGGAATGAGTGGTATTGCAAAGATACTATTGGAAATGGGTTATGATGTTTCTGGTTCTGACCTAAAAAATTCTGAGATTATCGACAGACTTAGAAAAATGGGTGCTCAAATTTATATAGGGCATAAACCATCTAATGTGGATGGTTCAGATTTGGTAGTAGTTTCCTCAGCCATCCCGGATGAAAATTTAGAGTTGGTTGCAGCAAGGAAGAGCGGGATTAAAATACTACATAGGGCAGATGTGCTGGGACTGCTAATGAAAGAAAAGCGGAGTATTGCTGTTACCGGAGCTCATGGTAAAACAACAACAACCTCGATGATATCCTTGATTTTGGAAAAAAACAATTTTGATCCAACGATATTAATAGGAGGAGAGTTAAACGATATTGGAGGGAATGCAAGTCTAGGGAAGGGAAAGTATATTGTTACAGAAGCTGATGAAAGTGATGGAAGCTTTCTCAAATTGAATCCCGATATTATCGTTGTAACTAATATAGAAAATGATCATCTGGATTATTATAAAACAATGGATAACCTCTTAAATGCCTTTGAAACCTTTATCGAAAAAATTCCTGATCATGGATTTGCTGTTGTGGGTGTAGATAATGAAAATGTGAGCAATCTAATCAAAGAAATTCCTGATAAAAACATAATTTCTTTTGGTATTAATACAAAGGCTGATTATACTGCTGCAGAAATAGAATTTAAAGGTTTAAAAACCTTCTTCAGTGTTTTATACAAAGATCAAAAACTGGGTGAGATTCACCTGCAGGTACCTGGGCTGCATAATGTTTATAATGCCATTGCTTCTTGTGCTTTGGGACATCAGATAGGTTTGACAATGGATAAAATCAGCAGCAGTTTAAAAGATTTTACAGGTGTGCAGAGGCGATTTCAGA
This sequence comes from Firmicutes bacterium UBA3567, assembly GCA_002376045.1. Lineage (GTDB taxonomy): Bacteria > Bacillota > Thermosediminibacteria > Koleobacterales > UBA3567 > UBA3567. The sequence goes on along the minus strand of DFNM01000249.1, from coordinate 5,492 downwards.
TAGTGGGGAGTTTTGATAATATAAAAATTATAGATGATTACGGACATCACCCCACTGAAATTAAAGCAACCCTGAGTGCGGCAAAAAATTGCAAACCTGCCAGAATTGTAGCAGTTTTTCAGCCTCACAGGTATACAAGAACCCATAATCTGTATCAGGAATTTGGAGATGCTTTCACTGATGCCGATGTTGTTATATTAACCGATATTTATAGTGCCGGTGAAAAACCTATTCCGGGGGTAAGTGCTGCTTTAATAAAGGATTCTATTGAGAGCAAGACTAAAAAGGAAGTTATTTTTATTGAAAACAAGGACAATATAGTAAATTTTTTAACTCAGATATTGCAGCCAGGAGATTTTATCCTTACCATTGGTGCTGGTGATGTGTGGAAGGTTTCAAAAGATCTGGTAAACAAGTTGAATAAAATGACAGCTTAAGGTTTATGCAATGTTTGTATAGAGTGTAGCAGAGACGAAATGTTAATTTTCAGGATTTATTGCTAAACTTATAGTAAGTATGCGGAGAGGAGAAATTTAATAATGTACAGGCTCTGCTCAAATATTCCTTCATTTAATGAGAAGAAATCCAGAAATGTTTTTTTCAAATTTTACCATGTATTAATGCTGCTGGGGGTTCTGCTAATTTTGTTGGTTTTGAACTCTTCTGTATTTTCCGTTAAAAAAATATATGTAAAGGGAGAAAAAAAATTAAGCAGTTCTCAGGTGGTGGATATTTCTGAAATAATAATGGGGGAAAATATTTTGAAAGTAAACCTTACCAAGGTTGAGAAGAATTTAAAAAACAACCCCTGGATAAAGGAAGCAGAAGTAGAAAGAAAACTGCCTTCAAAAATTATGATTAATATAGTTGAAAGAGAGCCAATAGCGTTTGTTTATTTTTTAGGTTCATATATATTGATTGACGATGAGGGAAGGGTTTTAGAAGTTAAAGAAGAATATGACTTTGCTTTTCCTGTTATTTCAGGATTAGAGTTAAAAACATTCAAAAGAGGGGAAATACTAGAATGCCAGAATTCATCTTTACTGGAAAGGATAGTTGAGTTTCTTGTAGAAGCTGAAAAACTGGATTTTAGCAAGCATATTTCACAAATAAGCATTGATAAGGAACATATAATGTTGTTTTTAACAAATCGCATCCAGGTGAAATTAAGCAAAAGCGACAAGCTACAGCAGAAACTTGCAGTTATACATACAGTTTTTGAAGATATCAAAAACAAATTCCCTACAGGAGGATTAATAAACATGACAGGGGATAACCCTGTATTATTTATTAAAAATTAAAAGATTAAAAGCTGATGGTTAATGGTTATCCAGGCTAATAGAGGATGGGGATGCACTGATGCTAAAAAAAGGCAATTTAGTAATAGCCTTGCTGTGTTTTGTTTTAGGGATAATGCTTGCAGTGCAGTTGAAAACTGCTATCAGTCCAACCGGTCTTATATCCCTTCAACGGGCATATGAATTGACAAAAGAGTTGAAAAGATTGGAAACAGAAAACATGGGTTTAAAAAAAGAAATCGATGCCTTGAGGCAAAACCTTAAAATGTATGAAGAATCTGCTTCACAGGTCAGTGTAATAACGAAAAATCTGAGAAAAGAGCTGGAAAAGGTTAGATTAATAGCGGGGCTGACACAGGTTTCAGGTCCAGGAATTGTAATAACTTTAAACGATAGCATGATAAACCCCTCTATAGGTCAAGACCCGACCATATTTATCATTCATGATGATGATTTGTTGAAAATTGTTAATGAATTGTGGGCTTCTGGAGCAGAAGCTATTGCCATTAACGACCAGAGGGTTATTACAACTACGGAAATCAGGTGTACCGGTCCTGCAATAAGCATAAATTCAATAAGACAAACCCCTCCATACCTTATAAAAGCTATAGGAAATTCTGATACTCTTAAAGGAGCTCTTGAGTTAAAAGGCGGTATAATTGACAGTTTGAAGATTTGGGGAATACAGGTTCATATCGAGAAGAAAGAAAAAATCACAATACCAGGCTACAAAGGTATAATTGACTTTAAATATGCAAAAGAAGAGGGATAAAAATGATTTTTGGCCTTATAGGAATTATTTTGGGTATAATAGCAGGTTTGATTATTCCATTTAAACTGCCGTCCTTTTATTCAGCATATATGTCTATTGCATTATTGGCTGCAATGGATTCTGTTTTTGGTGGAATTAAAGCCATTTTGCAAAACAGGTTCCAAAACTCTATCTTTGTTACAGGATTTATTACAAATACCCTGCTAGCTGCCCTTCTCGCTTATATGGGAGATATATTTGGTGTTCCTCTCTATCTAGCTGCCATTTTTGCCTTTGGAGTCAGGATATTCCAAAACCTAGCAATAATCAGACATCACCTTTTAGAAAAGTATACAACAGAGAGTAAAAATCGTACCAAAAAAAAGGAAAATAAATTTTAATGTTGAAATAACTACTAAGGCAAGGGTTCGGTCTGCCCTGAGGAGGTGCAGGATTTGACTTATAAAAACATAATAGTAGGTCTTGATATAGGAACTTCTAAGGTTTGTGCAGTAGTCGGTGAGTTAAGGGATATAAATTTGAGTATTATTGGAGTAGGAACCGCACAAACTAAAGGCATAAAAAAGGGAGTAGTAGTTGATATTGATTCAACAGTAAAATCTGTTAGAGAAGCTGTTAACAAAGCAGGACAAATGGCTAACATATCCATAGATGGTGTTTACATAAATTATTCGGGAGGGCAGGTTTCTTTAAAAGAAAACAGAGGGGTTGTAGCTGTTTCAGGAGAAAACAAAGAGATAACTCCTGAGGATGTTGAAAGGGTTATACAGGCTTCGAGAGTAATCGCAATACCGTCTGGTCAAGAAATTATCGATATCATACCCAAAGAATTCATCGTAGATGGTTTTGATGGTATTAAAGACCCCGTAGGGATGGTAGGTATAAGGCTGGAAGTAATAGCCCATATTGTAACAGGGTCTTCTACTTCTGTCCAGAATCTTGTTAGAAGCGTGGAACGTTCAAATTTAGATGTATATGGTATAGTGCTAAACTCCCTGGCCAATGCTCAGGTGCTTCTCACCGAGGATGAAAAGGAACTGGGAGTTGCAATTCTTGATATCGGTGGCGGAACTACGGAAATTTCGGTTTTTGAAAGCGGGAATTTGATCTACTCCAGTTTGATACCCATTGGTGGTCAGCACATTACGAATGATATAGCTGTAGGTTTAAGAATCCCTTTTGAGCAGGCGGAAAAAATAAAAAGAGAGTTTGGGTGTGCTTCTTTATCTATGGCTCAAGATATGAAGATACAGATCGTTCCTATAGGAAGCAATACACCCAAAAAGATTACTCAGAAAGATTTGACCGAAATTATCGAACCCAGAGTATCAGAGATATTTGATCTGGTAGCTGAAAGATTAAACAAGCTGGGAAATGCTATACTGCTGCCTGCTGGAGTAGTTTTGACAGGGGGCGGTGTTTCCATGTTAAAGGGAGCAAAGGAAATAGCCTCCTCCGTTTTGAATATCCCTGTAAGAACAGGATTTCCGGATTATATAGGTGTGAATGAACCAATTTATACTGCTGCTGTAGGTTTAGTTGAATACGTAGTAGCAAATAAAGCATACACCAACTATGAGAATAGGAATAAAACCCAGAGGATCCAATCTTTCCTTCATCGTGTAAAAAAGTGGTTAAAAGAATATTTTTAATCCTGAATACAGGTTAAGGGGGTTATAGAATGCTGGAATTCGATGAAGAAATGCAGCAGTTTGCAAATATTAAAGTAATTGGAGTTGGTGGCGGTGGTAGCAATGCTGTTAATAGAATGATTGAAGCTGGTTTAAAAGGTGTTGAGTTTATTGCGATAAATACGGATGCCCAGGCATTGTACCTATCAAAAGCCGATACCAAGATACAGATTGGAGATAAATTGACAAAGGGATTAGGGGCAGGTGCAAACCCCGAAATCGGAAAACAGGCGGCAGAAGAGAGCCGAGAAGAACTAGCTAAAAAAATAAAAGGTGCAGATATGGTGTTTATCACAGCAGGTATGGGGGGAGGCACAGGTACTGGTGCAGCACCAATCGTTGCCGAGATAGCAAAAGAGTTGGGATCTCTAACGGTTGGAGTAGTAACAAAACCTTTTTCCTTTGAAGGCAAAAGGCGAAAAGCCCATGCTGAGGAAGGAATAAGAAATTTAAAAGATAAAGTAGATACTTTGATAACCATTCCCAATGATAGGCTGTTGCAGATTGTAGAAAAGAAAACATCTATTATAGATGCTTTCAAAATAGCCGATGATGTTTTGCGCCAGGGAGTCCAGGGAATTTCAGATCTTATAGCCGTTCCCGGCCTTATAAACCTTGACTTCGCTGATGTGAAGACAATTATGACGGAAACAGGTTTGGCACATATGGGTATCGGTAAGGGCAGTGGAGAGAATAGAGCGGTGGAAGCTGCTAAACAGGCAATTTCCAGTCCTTTACTGGAGACAACTATAACTGGAGCTAAAGGAGTTTTGCTTAATATTACCGGAGGGGACAATTTGGGGTTGTTTGAAGTGAATGAAGCAGCTGAGCTGGTTGCTGAAGCAGCTGACCCCGATGCAAACATAATTTTTGGAGCTGTTGTTGATGAGAATTTGAAGGATGAACTGAGAATAACAGTAATTGCTACGGGGTTTGAAGGGAACAAGAGAGCTGAAGAGGGTGTTGAAGAGGACATAGAAATAAAACCTTTTACTGGTAGTGATTTGGATATACCTGCTTTTTTGAGGAGGAAAAGGAGAAAATAGTTTCGAACTGCTGCGTATGATTCAAATTAGCTAAAACAAAAAAATCAAGTGGTTAATGTCAACTTAAACCTGTGTAGAATCTCTAATGAAGAATGCTAATATGCTATGCTGCTGCTAAAAAATTTATATAGGTCCTTACTAGAACTGTGTTTAATAATCGTATCTATACTTTGACAAAATGTGGAACATTTATGCAGGCCATTTAGTGAAAGCCGTGTGGCTTGGAAGCTGCTATCAGCTTACCATAACATGTCTGGTTATGGTAATCACCAGTCCGCCTATTGATGAGTTTGAAGTTCTGTTTAGTGCAACTACATGCGAATATTGTCACTAACCAAATCCCTATTGATGGCTTAACAAATTGGGGGACATGTAATAAACGGTTACATTTCTTCAAACTTAGTAGCAAATAATTGTTTCTATACCGCTTAATTCTTTATGTTCCAAACTTTCTTCCCCTAACTGTTCGTTACCGCTTAGACATACATGCTGCTAACAGCACCATCAGAAGAATGAAAATTCATTGAAGGAGATGACCTGTTCCGGCGTAGCGACTTGATTCGCGCGGATAACCAGGATTAACGAAGCCCGACACTCAATTCAGTAAAACAAAGCTACAAACATCATATGTTCCCCTAAATCAGCCTGGTCCTTTCTACTTGCGATAACACCGCACCAAATTGAG
>DFNM01000070.1 GCA_002376045.1 Firmicutes bacterium UBA3567 | reverse complement strand
GTTAGATAATATTAGTTCAACCCTTAACCAACTGTTTTAGAAAAAAACCTTAAAAATGAAGTTCTTCTAATAATTTTACAAACAACTTCACAAAGGGTTTCAAATGTGTGATGCAGTTTTGAACACAGCCCGGTTTTTGAAATTTTTACCGTATTTAAAAGGGAATGGCGGGGTTTTGTCAAAAAAATAATAAAAAGAGCAGAAGTACTGAATAGAGGTGATAGTGATTGAAGAAGGTGTTGGTTACTGGAGGAGCTGGATTCATCGGGTCGCATGTGGTGGATAAATTTATTTTCAAGGGATATAATGTAGTTGTGGTAGACGATCTCTCTACAGGGGATCCGAAAAACCTGAATAAGATGGCAAAAATACACGAAGTAGATATAACTTCCCATGAGTTGAACAGAATCTTTCTGCAGGAACGGCCTGATTATGTGGTACACCAGGCAGCACAGATTGATGTGCAGAAATCTCTGGCTGATCCCCTCTACGATGCCAGAGTTAATATAATAGGCACCTTAAACATACTGGAGTGCAGCAGAAGGATTGGAGTTAAAAAGCTGGTGTATGCATCATCTGCTGCCCTGTATGGGGACCCTGAGTATCTTGGTATCGATGAGCAGCACAGGGCTTATCCCATGTCAAATTACGGTGTATCCAAATACACTCCGGAACACTACCTGAGGGTGTATGACGGCCTTTACGGCTTGAGCTATGTGGTGTTGCGCTATGCCAATGTCTATGGTCCAAGACAGCTGGCAGCGGGAGAGGGTGGTGTTATTTCTATCTTTATAGATCGGATGCTCAACAACAAACCTCCCGTTGTTTTCGGAGACGGAGAACAGACCAGGGATTTCATCTATGTGGAAGATGTAGCTGAAGCCAATTTGAAGGCAGTGGAAGAGGACAGCAAGGGGGTTTACAACATAAGCACCAACAAACAGACATCGGTAAACCATCTGGTGGAGCTTTTAAAAGGAATAATCAAGACGGATGTAGAACCTGTATATAAGGCACCTCGAGCTGGAGATATACGCCACAGTTTCCTTGACAACACAAAGGCTGTAAAAGAATTGAAATGGAAACCCAGAACAACGCTGTATGAAGGGCTCTGCAGGACTGTCGAATATTACCGCAGCAGAAAGGTTTCTGATGTTGATAAAATTTCGAGCATGTAGAAAGGGGTAGGGATTGTATGGTGAAGGTTAATCCGGAGGTTTTCAGACAGTATGATATCAGGGGAGTTGTGGAAAAAGACCTGAATAGGGAGTTCGTGATAAACCTTGGAAAGGCTGTAGGGACTTATTTGAGGCAGTATAGTGTTGAGGAAGCAATAGTCGGTCGAGATAACAGGAAGAGTTCCAGAACCATCAGGGATCATCTCGTCCAGGGGATTATTTCTACGGGTTGTGATGTGGTGGATATAGGTGAAGTGATTACACCCATGTTTTATTATGCCCTGGTGAAGTACAGCAGTGGTGGAGGTGTGATGATAACGGGAAGCCACAATCCCCCGGAGTACAACGGCTTCAAGATAGCCAGAGGGACTGCCACCATTTATGGTGAGGAAATCCAAAAGCTGAGGGAAATCATTGAAAAGCGGGAGTATGTCGAAGGCAAAGGTCGTGTTGAGGAGCAGGAAATTGTTGAGGATTACATCAACATGATATGTGATAGGGTCAAGCTGGGAGAGAGAAAGCTGAAAGTTGTGGTTGATTGCGGTAATGGCACCGCCAGTCCCTTCGCACCGAAGCTTTTGGAAAAGTTGGGATGTGAGGTTGCAGCCCTTTACTGCAAATCGGATTCCACATTCCCCAATCATCATCCCGACCCTGTAAAGGCGGAAAACCTCAGGGATTTGAGGCAAAAGGTTCTGGAAGAGAAAGCGGATGTAGGTGTGGCCTATGATGGTGATGCCGACCGCATTGGGGCGGTGGATGAGAAGGGGAACATCATCTGGGGAGATCAGCTCATGATCCTCTACTGGCGGGAGATCATCAAGAAACATCCTGGAGCCCAGGCGATAATAGAGGTGAAGTGTTCCCAGGCTTTGGTTGATGAGGTGAAACGCCTTGGAGGCAAACCCGTCTTCTACAAGACAGGCCATTCCCTTATCAAGGCAAAGATGCGGGAGCTGGGAGCGGTTTTTACGGGTGAGATGTCCGGTCACATGTTCTTTGCCGATGAGTATTTTGGGTATGATGATGCTCTGTATGCTACAGCCCGCCTGCTTCGCATACTGAGCAGCACCGACAAAACTTTTTCCCAGCTTCTGGAGGATGTTCCCAGGTATTATTCCACTCCGGAGACGAGGATAGGATGTCCTGATGACAGGAAGTTCGATGTGGTTGCCCGATTGACGGAGGAGTTTAAAAAGGAGTATGAAGTCATCGATGTAGATGGTGCCCGGGTGCTGTTTGATGATGGATGGGGCCTTGTCAGGTGTTCCAACACCCAGCCCGTCATCGTAGCCAGGTGTGAGGGCCGAACTCCCGGGGCTTTGAGACGTATTGCGGGGATTATGAAGGATAAGCTTAGCCGCTTCCCTGAGGTTGAAGATTTTGAATGGGAGTTTCCCGAATAACTTAATGCCAGGCGCTAAGTTATGGAATGTGCTGAAAACAGCACAGAATCCAAAACTAACGACAAATTCTAGACCCAAAAGGGGATAAAGCGTGTTTGCTTACCCAGGAATGGCAGACTCAGCCAAAAACAAAAGCAGAAGCGTAGACAGCTGTGGATTGTGCTCTTCAAGACAGCTATGTAGCTAGTCGAGAACAAAAAGAATTATGGAAGCTGGTGTGCTATCGTCGAAGTTTGATTAACGAACGAGCCCGTGAAGTAAACTGTATGCAAAAAGTATTGGAAGGAGCCAACATTAAATTATTATATTAGAGGAGTTTCAGGGTGTTTAATGATAGAAGCCATTGCTAAAGGTGTTGATGATCTCCAACTGTTAGGCCGGCTGGCAAAAGGACTGTTGAAGAACAAACAAGGCCAGCTGAAGCGTGCTTTGCGGGGTTTAATCGGTAAGCACCTGTGGATGCTCCTTTTAGCTCGGCTAAAACACATAGAATTTCTAAACCGGCAGATTGCTCAATTAGACCGAGAAATAGAGGAACGGATGGGTCCTTTTGAAGAAGTCTTATTAATCAATTATGCGGTATCAGCTTCGTTTTGGGGAGGTTTTTTGGTATATGAAGCTATTACATCGCTCAGGTATTTTAAAAATTCTCCGCTGATATCCTTCTGTTTTAAGGCAAATTCGACGGTTGCCTTTAAAAATCCCAGCTTGTTTCCCACATCGTACCTGATGCCTTCGAAGGTGTATGCATACATTACCTGCTGTTTTGCCAGTTCCTTCAGGGCGTCGGTGAGCTGGATTTCGCCTCCTGCCCCGGGTTTTGTGGTTTTTAGTATATCAAATATCTCAGGAGTAAGGATGTACCTACCAAGTATGGCGATGTTTGAGGGAGCTTGTTCTCTGGAGGGTTTTTCCACCAGATCTTCTACTTTGTAAATGCCTTCTCCGACAGGTTTGCCTGCAACGATTCCATAGAGACTTACCTGGTCATGGGGTACTTCCTGAACTCCGAGGATAGTGGTTCGAAACCTTTCATACACTTCAATGAGCTGTTTCAGGCATGGTTTTGTGGAAGAGTGTACAATATCATCTCCCAAAAGCACGGCAAAGGGTTCACTGCCTATAAAGCTTCTGGCACAGTATATGGCATGCCCCAGGCCCTTGGGTTCCTTCTGGCGTATGTAGTGGATGTTAACCATTTCAGAGATTTCCCTGACCAGTTTAAGGAGGGATTGTTTGTTCTTCTTTTCCAGGACAAGTTCCAGTTCGATGGCTCTGTCAAAGTGATCCTCGATTGCCCTCTTGTTTTTCCCCGTGATGATGAGAATGTCTTCAATTCCGGAAGCTACGGCTTCTTCAACTATGTACTGGATGGTGGGTTTGTCTACAATGGGCAGCATTTCCTTGGGCTGGGCTTTTGTGGCCGGAAGAAATCTTGTTCCCAGACCGGCGGCGGGGATGATTGCCTTTTTAATGGTCATACCCTCTTCATCTCCTTTCTTTTATACTATTTTCTACAAAAATTTCCTTAACCCTTTTTTTATGGGGGTTTAAAAGATTTCTGAATAATTGGAATCAAATGACAGATGTGGTACAAATGTGCTACAATATATACGGATGTAAGTAGTGTAGAAGTTTTTTAAAAAGGGGTTGCTGTAATGGGAATTAATGAAAAAGAAATTGAGAAGATAAAAGAATATCTAAAAGAGAAGCTTTCTCCATATTTGATAATACTCTTTGGTTCAGCTGTAAAAGGATACATGCGGGAGGATAGTGATGTGGATATTGCTTTTTTAAGTGATAAGGAATTAAACAGCTATGAAGTGTTTCTGATCGCTCAGGGTCTTGCAGACCTGCTGGGAAGGGATGTGGATCTTGTTGATCTGAAAAAGGCTTCAACTGTTTTCCAGGTTCAGGTAATATCTACCGGAAAGGTGATTTTCTGCAGCGATAAAACCAAAAGGATGGTCTTTGAGATGACTGCTTTAAAAAAATATGCCAGGCTGAACGAGGAACGGGAGTGTATTCTTGAAAAAATAAAGGAAAGAGGGTCTATTTATGGAAAATGAAATAATACTGAACAAGATACAGGTAATTGAAAGATGCATAAGAAGAATCCATGAGGAATACAATCATAACCCTGAAAATCTAAAGAATTTTACCAAACAGGATTCTATCATTTTAAATATACAGAGGGGGTGTGAAGCCTGTATCGATTTGGCAATGCATGTAGTATCTGAGAAAGGCCTGGGGATACCCCAGAGCAGTCGAGAGGTTTTTGATATATTATATCAAAACAAAATAATAGACGAGGAAATGGCAAAGAAATTGAAATCAATGGTAGGTTTTCGAAACATTGCCGTGCATGATTATCAAAAGATTAATCTAGATATTGTAAAGCAGATTATTGAAAAGCATTTGAAGGATTTAAAGGATTTTGCAGAGAGGATTTTAATGTTATAATTTGTGGCTAGGGTGTGAGCTTACTGGAAAAACTCATCTTTTTTAATACCGTATTTTTTTAACCTGTACTGCAGGGATTGCCGCTTCATTCCCAGCTTGTCTGCGGCTTTTGTAATGTTTCCCCGGGTTGTTTTTAACATCTGTATTATCAGCTTCCTCTCGTATTCATCTATTTTTGATTGCATGTTTTTCTCTGAAGAGGGTCGCTTCTCTATGTAGTTTTTAAAGCTTCCAAAACTCAAAAACTTGAGGTCTCTGGCCCTTATTATCCCTTCATCAACGTAGTTCATAACCCCCTCTATAACGTGTTCCAGTTCCCGGATGTTGCCCGGCCAGGAATATTCCCTGAAAATTGCTAAGACTTTTTCATCAATTCCCTTTATGTTCTTGCCGAACTTCCTGTTGTATTTATCGATAAAAAATTCAACCAAATCCTGTAAGTCATCCATCCGTTCCCTTAATGGAGGGATTTCAATGCATACCACACCGAGCCGGTAAAAGAGGTCATTTCGAAGTTTTCCCTGTTTCAGCAGTTCAGCGGGTTGTATGTTAGTTGTGGCAATTATTCTGACATCAACAGGAATATCCCGGGTTGCTCCTATCCTCCTTACAACTCCTTCCTGGAGCACGCGCAGCAGCTTGCTCTGCAGGGAAAGCCCCATGCAGTTTATTTCATCCAGGAGCAGAGTGCCGCCATCGGCCTGTTCAAACAGCCCCGGTTTGTCCTCTGCTCCGGTGAAGCTTCCCCTGGTTGTTCCGAAGAGTATGGCTTCGATGAGGGTTTCGGGCAATGCGGCACAGTTTTGCGCTATGAACGGTTTGCTGCACCTGGGGCTTTCCGCATGTATGCTCTGGGCGAAAAGCTCTTTACCGGTTCCCGTTTCTCCGTAAATCAGGACAGAAGAAGTAGTTTTTGACACTTTTTTCAACACTTCAATAATGTTTCTGATTTTTTTGTTTTTTCCGATTATGTTATCGAAAGAATACTTAAGGCCTACGTTGTTCTTTTTTTGTTTATTTCCAATAAGTTTTTGCTGGAGCTCCTTAACCTTTTCTGAGAGGACGTAGATTTCTGTGATATCCCTTGAAATTTCCAGGGCCCCTGCTATATTGCCGTTTTCTATTATCGGAATAGTAGTGTTGATGGTTTTTATTTCCCTGCCCTTATAATTGAAGTACTGTTGAAAACGGTTGAACAATGGTTGCCCGGTCTTTATAACCTGATATATGGTGCTTTCTTTTGGGGTGAGGGAAGGAAAAACTTCCAGAAGTTTTTTCCCCACAACACTGGTTGAATCAAGGCCTTCAAAACGGTTTAAAGTTTTATTGTAAAACAGGATCCTGTAATCCTTATCAACGATTATAATGCCTTCATCCAGGGCATCAAATATCTGCTTTATTCTTTCATAGGATAACAGTTGCTTAAGCCTGTCTTCCGTTTTTTCCATAAACATCACCCACTGTAAAATTCAACACGAGAGGAAATTTTCCTTCCGGTTTATGGAATTAATGCAAAAAAATTTTGCGAAATAGAAAAAAGCTGACAGGGTGCGGTTCTCTGTCAGCTTATCATTTTGAGAGACAAAACCTTTCATGAAACTCCCTGTGATGGGTAATGATGTGGGCCGCCAGGCAGAAGGCTTCTCCCCGTGTGACTGTGTTTTTGCCCTTCAGCCTTTGTGAAAACTCTCTGTTAATCAATCCCTTTTTCAGCAGTGTGGAATAGTAACTGCCGTCCTCAGGAGATATACCGTATATTTTTGCAATCAAGCTGGCTGCCTCTTCTTTGGTAAGGGTGCTGTTATCGCTCATATAATACAACTGCCTGAACCGCTCGATTTCAAACGTCTCGGGAGATGAGCGTTTAATGCCATTGACCAGGATGTTGACAAAGGTTTTTTCCCGCATGTTGTTTTCGAAGTTAAAGTCGTTGCTGTAACCTCCGTTTACCAGATCCCATCTTAAAAGCACCCTGACATAGGGATAGCTCCAGTGTCTGGGAGAAGGGGGAGTGTTTGCAGCATCATTTGTGTGGGAAGTATTCACCGTGCAGCCGGAGATTATAGTTAAAAAAACAATTAAAATAGCGCACAGAGATGTATTGACCTTCATAGCCTATAACCCTTTCATGAACTGAATAATGATGAATGTTATGAATTTAAGGGCTTTCATCCAGGTATTGATCTATTTCTTTAACATACTTTTTATAATTTTTTAAAGCGGTATCAATGCTGTCATAAACGATTTTATCATCGATTTCCTCGTATTCGTAGACAAGCCGGTTTCTTAAGCCGCTGGAAGGTGCAAGTTGTCTGGCGAAGCTTTTATTAAGCACTCCCAAATCGCCCAAAAATATGAAAGATTCATAGTAGTTTTTAGGGGGAAGATGTCCTTTTTCTACTATAATATGACCGTTGATATCTGTTGCAACTTCAACTATCAGCTGTAGCAAACGCTCTGCTGTGTGTCGAATAAAATGATTATCGAGGTATTCCTGAAAGGTATAGTTTTTTATGGACTCCAGTTCTTCCAGGTATTGAATTAATTTACTTAGTTTGCGGCGGACTAACTCTTGGTTTACCATTGAGCTTTCCCCTTTCAATGTATTGCTTTACAAATTCTTTTTCCAGCTGATAAAATTTTTTTGCATCATTGTGTTCGCTCATTGCCCTTACTTTGAAAATGTTGAACAAGCCTTTTGTTTCTTCATAAATCAGCTTTCCTTCTCTGGCGACGTAGCGTCAAATAAGACGCTA
>DFNM01000141.1 GCA_002376045.1 Firmicutes bacterium UBA3567 | reverse complement strand
ACTTCTAGCTACTCGATTTTTTTTAAAAAGTATATTTTAATATTTCCAAGGGAATTTTATTTAGTAGATTCAAAAACAATCAAAAGGTGGTGTATTTTGATAATGCCTATAGGTATTATATTGCTTGTAATCACAGCAGTTCTTGTATATTTTGGTGTGGCTCAAAGAATATTGGACAGAATGCGCTTGAATGATAAGACGGCTTTGCTCTTTATTATCGCTATGATTATAGGATCCTTTCTGCCGGATATTCCTATTGGTGGAGGGTTATCGATAAACATAGGAGGAGGAATAATACCCGTTGCATTGGCAGTGTATCTGTTAGTTACTGCTGATGAAGCTTTTGAAAGAAACCGGGCAATTATAGCTTCCATAATAACGGGAGCTGTTATATACGCAACGGGGAGATTTTTGATAGGGGAACCTGAAACGATTTTTATCGATCCCATTTACATGTTTGGACTCCTGGCAGGATTGGTGGCTTATCTGATCGGAAGGTCGAGAAGGGGGGCTTTTGCAGCTGGTATTTTGGGTGTCGTAGCTAGTGATATAGCGTATGCTATCGAGAACTCAATAACAGATACTCCTGGAAGGACTGCCATTGGAGGTTCCGGAATCTTTGATACTGTTATTGTAGCTGGATTGATAGCTGTTGCCCTCGCTGAAATTATAGGGGAAGCAAGAGAAAAACTTCAGGGAGGAACGAACAAAGTCGAATTGGAAAGAAAGAAGAAAGGCAAAACTACTTTTACCAGTTTGTTGATGGATGATAAAACCTCAAGGGAGGGGGATGGAAATGATAAGATGGATTAAAATGCGTAAAATTTTTAGTAAAATAATATTGCTGAACATCATAATATGGGTATTGTTTTTTCCTGTTGTCTTTGCTGAAGAAGAAATAATGGACGGATATTTTACTGTAGTAGAAGAAAAAACCGGCAAAATGATTTTTATGACTTCCATGTACGTACATGTAGGTGACCAGTTTTTGGATGAAAACAACAGGCTTTATGAGGTTAAAAGAATAGATGGCAGGAAAGGATATGCCGAGTTTAAAGAAAAAATAGATTTGGGCAATCTTTTTGCTGTTGAAGGTTTGCTGGCAAAATACGGGGTTAGAACAAATCAAAAAATCGGTGTATATTTTACTCATAATGATGAGTCCTATGAACCTACTGATGGAAGTGAAACCATTCAAGGTAGAGGAGGTATTCACAAGGTAGGCAAAATCCTTGCAGCGGTTTTGGAAAAGAAAGGAATACAAGCAATTGTATCTGATAACATCCATTTACCCCATGATGCTGCGGCTTATAAGAGATCCAGGCGTACAGCTACAAGCCTGCTTAAAAAAGGGCTGGATGCTTTGATTGATGTTCACAGGGATGGTATCCCTTCATCGGAGTATTATGCCGAAAAAGTAGCGGGGCAGTGGGTTACTCAGATAAAGCTGGTTGTAGGTAGACAGAATCCTCAGAGACAGGTAAATGACAACTTTGCAAAACAACTAAAAGCTGCAGCAGACAAGCTTTATCCCGGGTTGATTAAAGGTATATTCTATGCTAAAGGAAACTACAATCAGGATTTGGCTCCCAGGTCCATTCTAGTTGAAGTTGGAACATTTAAAAATCACAGAGAGAGTGCCGAAAGGGGAGTGGCTTTGTTTGGAAATGTTGTGACAGCTGCGTTATATGGTGAAGATGCATTAAAAAACAAGGGACCTGGCGGTACAGCTGCTCCTATAAAAGGAGAAAGCAGTTCAACCATTAAATCCCTGTTGCTTATAATGCTTTTAGCTGTGATTGCGGCAGTGTTGTATGTTGTTATCTCAGGAGGAAGTTGGGAAGAAATAAAAAGCAAAATCAACAAGTTCGCGAAAGAAGAATTCGCCAACCTGCTGGGGAGAAAAAAGAATAAAGAATAATAAAGGTGGCTTATCATGAATAGTTATGGGGAAGTAGTTACAGTGGGAATTCTTATGGGAAGCATTGCAAGGTTTGCCTTGTTGAAAATAGATTACAGGCAGTATCCCAGTTATCCTCAGGGATATCTAGTTCATCTGGCTCTAGGTTTTATTGCAGCTTCTTTAGGAGCTGTAGCGGTCCCTGCTTTGATTGAAAAAGAATACACAGCTGTTACTTTTCTTGCCCTGGCTGCACAGCAGTTTAGAGATATAAGAAGCATGGAAAGGGAAAGTTTGGCCAAACTGGAAGATACTGAATTAGTTCCACGAGGGTCCGCTTATATAGAAGATATAGCGAAAGTTTTTGAGTCTAGAAACTATATGGCAATTTTTACATCCCTGGGTTCAAGCCTGGGGGTTTATTATCTTAATATCTTTTGGGGGATAATCACAGGGATGGTTTTGATCATATTGTTTCACCTGGTTTCTAGAAGGCAAACTATTAGGTCTATTTCCGTAGTTAGAGAGGGAAAACTCCATTTTAAAGGACCTCTGTTGTATGTAGAGGACATCCTCATCATGAATGTTGGTCTAAAGAATTCCAGAAAAATCATTAAAGAGAAAGGGCTGGGGGTAATCATTGAACCCAAAGACGATAATGCCAGGGCAACCCTTGCCAACATGGGGCAGAGGCAGGCAATTGCTCACGATGCTTCGGCGTTGTTAGGAATAAGAAAAGATTTTGGAGAGCCTGAATTTACTCCCCTTATCAGGCGAAACCATGCCACAGGAGAAATAGGAATGTTTATTATTCCTTCAGAGCCGGATATTGAGTGTTTGATTGAAGCGGTAAAAAGGGTTCCTGTCATTGAAAGCTCTAAAAGAACACCACTGAGCTCGGAAGTTGGAAAAAAAGCGGCAGATTGAGGTGGATTTTGGTGGATATAGGTTTGAAAGAAACCATTATAGCGGTTATCACAAAAAACAAGGCATCCGTTAGTCCGGGAGGAGGTGCCCCGGTGTTTTATGCAGATACTGATGAAGAATTGGAAAAGCTGGCCATGTATATAAGTCGAATTACCACGGGAATGGTTCATGACCTTGAAAATGGTACCTATCTAATAATCAAACATTGATGGAGGTATAATTGTGGTTTTTATATACTATTGTTTTGGCGGTACACATTCATCAGTTGTTACAGCATCTTTACATCTGGGGTTAATCTCAAACCGGAGGATACCGACAAAGGAAGAAATCCTCAAGCTGCCTAATTTCGATAAACTTGTTTCGAAACATCATGGCAGGATATTTTTTATCGGCAGAGATGAAAAGGGCAACAAAGTGTATACTATGGGTTGCAGAAACAAATCGAGAATTACAATAAAAGCCTTAAAGGAGATTGCCAGGATATACAACATAAATATTGACAACGTGAAATTTATCAATACGATTTCCTGTGTAAATCTTTATTTGCGTATTGGCGGTTATTTATCCAGAACTATGGGAATGGTTAGCCTTGGTAGACCTCTGGTTGTTTATGGAGTTAGAAAAGCTTTTTTTGATTTTGTAAAACTGGCTAATAAAATCAAAAATGATGGTTAGGCGTGAAGGAGCTTATGAAAGTGATTTATCACTGTTATGGAAGTTCCCATACATCTGTAGTATCGGCAGCGATACATCTGGGTTACTTACCTGATAATAGAATTCCCAGTAGAGACGAAATTCTAAAGCTTCCCTACTATGACAGAACAAAACCCGAGGAAATTGGATCATTGTTTTTTATGGGAGTTGATAAAGAAGGTAATGAAGTATATATAATAGGTATGGAAAACGGTAAAGAAATCGTAAGAAGAGCGATACTGGATTTTATCAGGATTTTTGATATTGATCCAGACTCCCTGTATCTTGTAGACAGCCTCAAGCTAGCTAATCTAACAACGAAAATCGGTGGGATACTGTCTCGAAGATTACACCTTGTGACTCTGGGTAGGCCGTTAACGGTATACGGTATTCAGAAAAACTACATGAATTTTGTTAAACTTGTAAAGGATGTAAAAGAGCAGTTGAAGCTTAAAAAGGGGTGATTTTAAAAAGGTCATCCCTTTCTTGACTTTTTAGCATTTTTTAAGGATAATGTTAGTAACAGGTATTAAAAACAGCATATAATTTTGGGGGTTTTTTCTTGGACAGCTGTGAAACAAAAAAGGTTAAATCGGTTGTAGCAGGAAGTATTGCAGATGAAATAGGGATGGAACCGGGGGATATAATTGTATCTATTAATAATCAGGATTTCGGTGATATTATTGATTATAAACTTTTAATTGCAGATGAACACATTGAATTAAAGGTATTAAAACCCGATGGACAGCTCTATATCTTTGAAATAGAAAAGGATTATGATAAAGATTTAGGAATAGGGTTTAGTGAACCTACTATTGATCGTGTTAAAAGATGTAAAAACAGGTGTATTTTTTGCTTTGTTGACCAGATGCCTCCTGGTATGAGGGAATCTCTGTATATGAAAGATGATGATTATAGAATGTCCTTTTTTCATGGCAATTTTATAACATTAACCAACCTGTTAAAAGCGGATATTGACAGGATTATTAAGTTGCACATGAGTCCGTTATACGTATCTGTCCATACAACCGATGGGCCCCTAAGACAGATGATGATGGGGAATCCCAGAGCTTCTGAAATAATGGACCAGTTAAGAAAATTAACTGCAGGAGGAATCAAAATCCACTGCCAGATTGTGCTGTGTCCGGAAATAAATGATAAAAGGGAACTTGATAAAAGCATTGAGGACTTGATTTCCCTGTGGCCAGGAGTTGGATCCGTTGCGATAGTTCCTGTGGGTTTAACGAAGTTTAGAAAAAAACTCTATCCCTTAGAAAAAGTTGATAAACATGTGGCTCGTCGAGTAATAAACCAGGCAAAAAAATGGCAGACATATTGTAAAAAAAGGCTGAATTACACCTTTGTTTTTCTGGCAGATGAATTTTATATTGTAGGGGAAGAGGAGTTTCCTCCCTATTCTCATTATGAAGATTTTCCCCAGACTGAGAATGGTGTTGGCCTGATTCCTCTGTTCATGCGGAGTTTAAAAGATGTTTATAGCCATCTGCCGCAGAGGGTGCAGAATCCAAAAAAGATTACAATAGCTACAGGGGCCATGGCTTACAAATTCATAAAAAAGGTAGTAAACCCCTTAAGACAGATACAAAACCTGGATATAGAAGTTTTCCCCATCAGGAATACCTTTTTTGGTGAGGATATTACTGTGGCCGGATTGGTAACAGCTGAAGATCTAATATCCCAACTTGAGCACAAAAACCTGGGATGCAAACTTTTTATTCCTGAAGTAATGCTTAAAGAAGGGAAAAAAACTTTTTTAGACAATTTATCTATTGAGGATGTTGAAAAAAAATTAAATGTTTCAGTGAAAGCTATAAAAATGGATGGTGCCCATTTGATAAACAGCATAGTAGGCAATGATTGAAGGAGGTTTTGTGAATGAAACCCATAGTAGTAATCGTTGGAAGGCCTAATGTAGGTAAATCCACCTTATTTAACAGAATTGTCGGTAAAAGAATATCTATTGTTGAACCTCGGCCTGGAGTTACGCGAGACCGAATATATGCTGATGCCAGCTGGTTGGACCACACTTTTACCCTTGTGGATACAGGTGGTATAGAAACGGGAAGCGAGGATGAAATAATACAGGGAATCAGGTATCAAGCAAACCAGGCAATACAATCAGCTGATGTGATTATCTTTTTGGTGGATGGCAGGGAAGGATTAACACCTGCCGATGAAGAAGTGGCACAAATTTTGAGGCAGTCTAAAAAACCTGTTGTTTTAGCATGCAACAAGATTGAAAAAAGAGGGAACATGCCTCCTGAAGTGTATGAATTTTGTTATTTAGGGTTAGGGGATCCCATTGATATTTCTGCTGAACAGGGATACCGTATCGGTGATTTGCTTGATGAGGTAGTTAAATATTTTCCAGAAGTAGAGGAAGCAGAATTTGAGGATTATACCAAAGTGGCTGTTATAGGAAGACCGAATGTTGGAAAATCTTCTATTGTAAATGCTATACTGGGAGAAGAAAGGGTTATTGTTAGCAGTATTCCCGGTACAACCAGAGATGCCATAGATACGCCCTTCGAAAAGGATGGAAAGCAGTATGTATTCATCGACACTGCGGGGATGAGGCGGAAAAGTCGTGTTAAGGAATCAGTGGAATATTACAGCGTTCTCCGGAGTTTAAAGGCCATTGAAAGGTCTGATGTGGTATTAATGGTGATAGATGCTACACAGGGGGTGGCAGAACAGGACAAAAAAATTTTCGGATATGCCCATGAAGCAGGAAAAGCATCAATTATTGTGGTGAACAAATGGGATTTGATTGAAAAAGACCACAGAACCATGGAAATCTTCAGGGAAAAGATAAGAAATGAGCTTTTGTTCCTGCAGTATGCTCCCATAATATTTGTGTCAGCAAAAACCAAAAAGAGGTTGATAAAAGTTCTGGAATTGATTGATTATGTGATGGATCAGTATACAATGCGAATAAAAACCAGCCTGCTTAATGAAGTAATAGAAGATGCCATGGTTGTTGCTGAACCGCCAACTGTGAAGGGTAAAAAGCTTAAAATTTACTATGCAACACAGAAAGGAATCAAACCTCCGTCTTTTATCCTGTTTGTTAATGATCCACAACTTATGCACTTTTCTTACAAAAGGTACCTGGAAAATCAATTGAGGGAAACTTTCGGTCTGGAAGGTACACCCATTAGGCTTAGTACTAAAAAAAGAAAATAAGGTTTTTCTCCAAAACAGTTGATTAAAGGTTAAGCTAATATATCTAACAAACTTTATCTAGAGAGATACGTTGATTGGTTAGATAGCCTTGCCCGGCTCAAGAATTTCTACACCGGCCAGCTTCGGCAGTCAAGGCAACCCTTAGGGGCGCCTTACGGCGGCCTTGACTGCCTCATTGCCCGGTGTGGCTACAA
>DFNM01000268.1:426-19017 GCA_002376045.1 Firmicutes bacterium UBA3567 | reverse complement strand
CTCCAACTGTCAAACTCGGGACTGTTATACTTGCTGTTATAGCCCTTCTAATCTTTACCATATACCATCTGATATGCAAAACATACCGGAGCAAGAAGTTTATCTTTTTAATCATGGCAGTATTTATTATCATGGTAATTATCACGGGTTGTACAGACTCCGATCCAGGCAACTCTCCGGCAGACAAGACGACTGTTGAGCAGGATGATTCGCTTCCTGAACAACAGGAAGAACATCAGCCGGAAACCTCTCTTTCTACTGAAAGCTCATCATCGGATAAACAGGAAGCCGCCGAGGAAAAACCTGATGATAGCGGTACTCTCAAAGTTCACTTTGTTGATGTCGGCCAGGCTGATTCGATCTTGATACAGCTTTCATCCTGCCAGAACATTTTGATTGACGGAGGTAACAATGATGACGGTACTCTGGTAGTAAACTACCTTAAATAACAAGGCGTTAAACGGCTTGACCACGTTATTGGGACACACCCTCATGAGGACCACATCGGCGGCCTGGATGTCGCTATACGCAACTTTGAGGTAGGCAAGGTCTACCTGCCGAAGGTTGCTCACACCACTAAGACCTTTGAAGACGTTCTGCTGGCAATAAAGGGTAAGGGTCTCAAAGTTACTCAGGCCAAAGCGGGTGTTAAACTGGATGTCGGCCCGAGTATGGAAGCGGTTATGCTGGCTCCCAACAGCTCCAGCTATGAAGACCTGAACAACTACAGTGCGGTACTGAAGCTCACGTACGGGGATACAAGTTTCCTTTTTACCGGCGACGCCGAGGCGGAGTCAGAAAGCGAAATGCTGGCCGCCGGTTACAATCTCAGCGCCGATGTGTTGAAAGTAGGCCACCACGGGAGCAGCAGTGGTCCCGAAAGCTATAGACGCTGCAATACCCCACCCCACATCCATCGAAACCAGATTGAGTCCCGGAAAACGAGCAATCATTGCCTTGGTAGCAGGATCCAGTGCTCCAATCAACAGGTTAATAACCAAGCCTAAACCAATAAAATCCACTCCAATGTATCATAACTCATCCCAAATTTTACCAGTAAGTCTGGTTAGTTAACCTGAAAAAATTTTTGAGGGTTAGTTGAGTATTGCTTAAATATTTGCTTTGTTTTAAGTAAATGTTGATTCTTTATTTGATAAAACCAAGACTTTCTACATTACCTAAAATAAATTTTATATTTTTTTGAAAATTAAGAAGGATTTTTGGTGTTTGTATAGAATACTTCAACTGCGGGCATTAAAAACGAAGGAGGTGGGGAAGTTTTTTGTATACATTATTAATCATCATTGATGAGTATTTATTGCTTATAAATGATTATTGTTAGGATCATAAGCCATTGAAAGTGTTGTTAAATAATAGTCTGCCATCAAATCTCAGGAGGGATGTGTATGAAAAAATATAAATGGATTGTTGTGTGTGTAATAACAGCTCTTCTCTTTTTTGCACTGATAGGGTGTTCACCACAGGCTGAAGATACCAATAAAGAAGAATTAAAAGATGAGCAAAAAGAGCTGGCATATCCTGATCCCAATAGAGCAATTGAACATATAATCCCATGGAGTGCCGGGGGAGGAACGGATACAGCCATGAGAGGATTTATGAAGTATGCTGAAAAGTATGTGGGAACAGAAATATATAACAAAAATATAACAGGTGCCCAAAGTGCTCTGGGTGTTTTTAATCTAATGATGGCTAGACCTGATGGCTACACAATAGGCACTTTAACATGGGACAGTGTAATCACAGCACCTTATTACGGCCTTGTAGAAAATTATAATCTTGATAAACTCGAAATAATATGCTCTGTTACCGTTCACCCGACTTCCCTTGTTGTACGCAAGGATGCTCCATGGAAAGATTTAAAGGAATTCATTGAAGATGCAAAATCCAGGCCGGGAGAAATAAAAGTTGCAAATGTTGGTACAGGTGGTGTCTGGCACTTACCCATGCTGGATGCCGAGAGAAAAATGGGTATAAAACTACGGCACATAGCTTATCCCAAAGGAGCTGGGCCACAGCGGGAAGCCCTACTGTCAGGTGAAGTTGATGCTGCGTGCATGAGTATAGCTGCTGCAGTACCCGCACTGAAATCTGGTGATGCCCGAATACTGGCGGTCATGTCTGAAGAAAGAGAAAAATCTATTCCCGATGCTCCTACCTTTAAAGAAATGGGATATGACGTAGTTTGGGGAAGTTTTCGGGTTGTTGCAGTTCCTGCTGGAACACCCAAAGAAATAATCGAGCATCTTGAAAAAGCCTTCGAGAAAACTATGAATGATAAAGAATTTCAGGCATGGGCCAAGAAAACCGCTTTGGGTCAAAAATGGATGGGTAGAGAAAAAGTAAATCTGTTCTTAGAAAACACTCAAAAATCGGCATTCCAGTTGATGGACGAACTTGTGAAAGCTGGTGTATTGGAACCACCGAAATAACGGAGTATAAAAGGCTTATGATCCTAACGTTTTATCAGATCCTTTATATTTAACTTATACACTTTTAAAAATAAAGAGGGTGCATAAACTTGAACACTGAAAAAAGAGTAATAAAACCAAATTCTAACCTTATTGAAGGTTTGTTAATATTCATAGGAACTACTGTTTATTTTTTGAAGGCCCTTGAGTTACAGCAGCCCTTTCAGGACGGCCAGCCCGGTCCTGCTTTTTACCCTCTGTGTTTAGCTGCAGCCCTCTATATATGTTCTATAGTTTTGATAATAAAAGGTATGTGTTTAAAAGAAATAAAAAACGAGACTGTAAAAACCAGGAATTTCCCCTTTAAAAAAACACTTATAGCAATAATATTAACTTCTATTTATCTATGGGTATTCCTTAGAATAGGGTTCTGGATAAGCACCATATTGTACGGGACAATGATAGCTTTTGTAATGGAATACGGTAAGAGAAAAATTTACATGACCATCATTTTGTCAGCATTGATCGGTATCATTGTGAGTGGAGCAGTGTACGTATTGTTTGGAACAATGCTGGGGGTTAAATTGCCTTGAGTTCCCTATTAAATATTTGTTTTCGGTTGTAATTGACTGTGTTTTAAACAAAAAGGGAGTGAAAAAACGTAAAATGTTAACCCAAATTTTACATGGTTTTCAAATTCTGTTTACTCTAAATATTTTTATATACCTCATCGGCGGACTATTAATGGGTATTTTTTTCGGTAGTGTACCGGGACTAACTGCAACCCTTGCCATCGCTCTGCTGCTTCCCTTTACATTTACTATGAAAACCATCCCTGCTCTTGTTACTATAATGGGAATTTATGCTGGTGGGATATTTGGAGGTTGTCTTACAGCAATAACCATTAACATTCCAGGTGCCCCTGCTTCAACAATGACAATGATTGAGGGCTATGAAATGATGAAAAAGGGAAAAGGAGCCAGTGCCATCGGTCATGCCGCCATAGCGTCTGGAATAGGAGGTATGATAGGAGCATTGATATTAATGTTTGTTGCACCCCAGATGATGAAAGTAGCATTGGCCTTTAAAAGTCCTGAACGTTTTTCACTAATTGTGGTTGCCTTAATAATGGTTGCCACAGTGACAAGAGGTTCCCTGTTGAAGGGCATTATATCCACATTGATAGGTCTGGCAATTGCAACCATAGGCCTGGATCCTCTTATCCCCACACCCCGGTTTCATTTTGGAATACCTTATCTAATGAGAGGGGTGGGGCTTCTGCCCGCAGTAACCGGTTTGTTTGCCATATCAGAGCTGCTGCGTCAGATGGAGTTCAAACAATGGGATATCAAGCTTGCACAAAAAATAAAAATTTCGGATTTTATCCCCTCCTGGTCAGAAATCAAAAAAATCGGTCCCTTCCTTTACTTAAAAAGTGCTGTTATCGGAAATTTCGTGGGGATACTTCCCGGAGGGGGAGCCTCTATGGCAGCCTTTATGGCTTATGGAGAGGCCAAACGTTCTTCCAGATACCCTGAAAAATTCGGTACCGGTATACCGGAAGGCATAATAGCAGCTGAATCAGCAAACAATGCCATGTGCGGAGGGGCCCTGGTTCCTCTTTTAAGTCTGGGAATACCCGGTGATGCTGTAACGGCCATTATTTTCGGTGTGCTTCTTATCCAGGGTATGATACCAGGACCTCAATTGATAGTAGAACACTCAGGTTTAATAGGTACAATGTTTGCTGCTTTATTTACCGCTCAGATGTTGATACCTCTCGTAACTTTTCTTCTCACTCCCGTTTATCTTCGCATCACCAACTTGAACAGAGGATTGATCTTTTCCTTTATTGCTGTTATAGCTCTAGTAGGAACATATGTTGCAGAGTTTTCTGCGTTCCAGATGGGACTTGCTGTAGTGATGGGAGTGCTGGCTTACTTTATGCAACGAGCAGGTTACCCTATTGTGCCAGTATTAATGGGCTTTATTTTGGGACCATATTTAGAACTCTTTTTCCGCCGCTCGTTAACTCTCGGAAAAGGAGTGGCCATATTTTTTACAAGCCCCATTAGTGCAGTTCTGCTGCTTTTAGCAGGTTTGTTTCTATATATCCTGGGTGTAAAACGCCCGCATTTAGAAGAAAACAACAGCAAATCATGATTAAGAGCAAACAATTTTTTGCCAGTATATGATATTATATTCAACAAAGCAAACTTTTTAGAGGAGCGATAAGGTAATATGTTTGATGCAGATTTGAAATTAGAATATGAAATTTTATATCAAATTTCAAAAAACAATTTACCAATGGGCGCAAGCCTGTTATCCCTAAAAATCGATGCATCTCAGGCAACCATTGGAAGAAAACTGCAGGAGTTAGAACACAAAAACTTTCTAAAAAAAGAAAGCAACAAGGGTAGAATTATCACCAGTGAAGGCAAAAAATACTTAAAAAAGCTAAAAAACGACATTATTAAATCCCAGAATGTAAAAGAATTGATAAAAGATTCTAATAGTTTTTCTAAAAAAAGACTGCTAGACATATTGATGGTTCGAAAAATTCTTGAAAGAGAAACAGTCAGGATGGCTACCAAAAGAATAACTAAAACCCAACTCAGAAGACTGAAAAAAATCATAAATCTGCAGGAAATTAAAGTTTCTCAAGATTTGCTGGGAGATGAAGAAGATTTAAAATTCCACAGCCTTTTAGCCCGTATTTCAGGAAACAAGGTAATGGAACAGATCTTAACCTTGATTTTAACACAAAACGGAGTTTACTCTGAATTTTCTTATATACGCAAAAAGCTTCATACATCAATTGTAAAAGATCATAAAGGCATTTTAAACGCCATCGAAAAAGGAGATGCGGAGCTTGCAGCTAATTTAATGGTTTCTCACATTGATAAAATAATCGATGATGTCAACAAATACTTTGAAGAAAAAAATGATTGATAAAAGGAAGGGAGTTTATTTATGAGAGGTTCAGATGCAATTGTTAGAATGTTGATTGCCCACGGTGTAGAATACGTCTTTGGTGTACCGGGGGACACCAGCATGAACTTCCACGATGCTTTTTCCCAGGCAACTGATAAAATAACCCACGTAACCTGCCGGGATGAACGCAGTGCAGCTTTTATGGCAGATGGTTATGCCAGAGTCAGAGGTAAACCGGGAGTTGTTGAAGTCCCAAGTGGGGGTGGAGCATTATACGTTGTACCAGGTGTAAGTGAAGCAAATGTATCATCAATTCCACTAATTTGTTTATCTTCTGATATTACAATGAGTAGTGAAGAAACAAATGCCCTGACCGATGCCAATCAGGAATATTTGTTTAAAACCATAACAAAGTGGAACTGCAAAATAAGGGATGCTTCCAAAATTCCCCAGCTTTTAAGGAAGGCTTTCAGGATGGCTACCGGAGGAATACCTGGCGCGGTACATGTTTCCGTTCCTGAAAACATTCATGCACTGGAAGTCGATTTTTCTCCTGAAGCATTAAGAGGTTCTCAATACACTGCACATAAATGTCCATTCAAAAATGAACCGGATGCTGAAGATATAGGAAAAGCTGTGAAAATGTTTTTAAAAGCTTCTCGACCGGTTATTATAGCCGGTGGTGGTGTCCACCTGTCATCAGCTTATGAAGAGCTTGAACAATTTTGTGATGAGTTTCGGGTACCTGTGGCCACTTCCGTCAATGGCAAAGGCAGTATCCAGGAATTCTCTCCATATGCAGTGGGAGTCATTGGAGCAAATGGGGGTTCAGAGGAAACCAACAATATCGTGTATGAATCCGACCTTGTGCTGGTACTTGGATCCAAATTGAACAATGTAACAACAATGGGCAAAGCTGTGTTTAATGATACGGTCAAAATAATTCAGGTAGATATTGGTGAAGAAGTGCTGGACCACAATGTGCCAGTTGACCTGCCGGTTTTGTCAGATATAAGATCATTTCTCACAAAGCTGAAATCAGCAATGCAGGCAGCCAAAGAAAAATTTGTTGGTAAATTTGATGAATGGAATAGGTATATCCAGAAAAAAGTAAAGGAAAAACGTTCAAGAATCGAGACGGAATCTAAAATCGAAAATGAAAATGTGCATCCAGCAAAAATTTTCACTGTCCTTGAACAGGTAACTGATGATAACACAATCTTTGTAGCCGATGCCGGTACTCCGACCCCCTACCTTGCATCCTATTTGAGGGTTAAAAAAGCCGGTAGAAATACAATAATGCCGAGAGGCCATGGAGGCCTGGGGTATGCTTTACCTGCAGCAATAGGTGCAAAACTTGCAAAACCTGAAGTTACAGTTATTGCTCTGTTCGGAGATGGAAGTTTTGGTATGTCGGTGGGTGAACTGGAAACCGCAAAAAGACTCGGACTGCCCATTGTCTTTATAAATTTTCAGAATCACAGCTATGGCTGGATAAAAACCATTCAAAGATTGTATTATAATAAAAACTATTTTGCAGTAGATTTTACTCCCATAGATGCAGTCAAAATTGCCGAAGGATTCGGTATTAAAGGTAAATGCATAGAATCCAATTCAGATTTAGAGGAAGGAATAAAATGGGCAATTTCACAGAATTCCCCCGTGCTGCTGGATATCATGATAGAGCCTCCAACAAAAGTAATCCCTCCCGTGCTCAAATGGGAACGTGACAGCAAAATCCCCCCTGCCAAGAGAAAAAAACTGACGTATTAAGGACGTATAAAGTATATAAACACATCTTCGATATCCGCAAATTAAAATTGTGGAATAGTTTTGTGAAATTGGTAACTATTCAGCATAAGAAACAAAGCTGAACTCTTCTTCAATTTCATGGTAAAATATAACCATGGAGAAGAAGAGAGTCCTTTTAAAGCCAAATATAACAGAAAAAGAAATAGAACTAATAAACAGGCTGATTGTAGAGAATCCAACTTGGGGCCACACAAAATTATCACAGGAACTATGCCGGATATGGGACTGGTGCGGGAATGACGGTAAGCCTAAAGATATTTCCTGCAGAGCACTTTTGCGCAAGCTGAATTCAAAAGGTCTGATTAAGCTTCCGGCTAAGCTTTGCAAAGCAAAGAAACCATGAACTAAAGATAAGGTTGAACTATTTCGAGAGAGCTCTTTAATTAATGCTGAGGTGGTTGGTGTAACGAAAAAAGCTTTACAGATTGGTATTACCACAGGAATGTATGGTAGGATGGCTTTAGAAAAAAAGATAGAGTTTGGAGGAGAACAATGTGAGAAATGAGCGAAAGCCGGTTCGTAGTGTGGTAAAACTTACTCAAGATGTTGTTGTTATTGCCAGGGAAATAAAGGGAAAATGTGCAGCGGGAATAAAGCCGGGAGACAAGATCTATTTAGAAGGTGCTAATATAAACCTTGAAAAATCGGATTGTGTATGTGGATATGCTTTTCAAAATTTAATGCCTGTAATTTTTGCAATAAGGTTGGGTGTTGACTTTAAGAAACTTGGTTTAGAAGGGCGCCTTTGGCAGTGTGTAGACCCCGGGCCTCCCTATACAGAAGGAGGCACAGTTTTGTTTGAAGTTATCCCATTAAAGGATTTTAAGGGAGAAGACAGCAAATAAAAACACGTAACGAGAATTGCTCGGCCCAATCTGTAGCTGCAGCATTACAGCCGGTTCAGGAGCGAGTGCAGAAACTGTTATAATGTTAGGGGAAGGATTGAAGGAAGTAAACAATGCTATTAATATCATGATGGGAATGTTGTTTGGCATGATCTGCGATGGGGCCAAAAAGAGCTGTGCTTTAAAAGCATCTGTGGCTGGAGGTAGTGCTGTAGAGGTGGCATTGCTTGCATTAAATGGGGTAAAAGTTAGCGATAAAGACGGTTTTATTTCCCGGGAAGCCGATACGACTATCCGGTATGCCGGGGAAATTTGTAAAGCAGGTTTTGCTAATGTGGATAAAAGCGTTATTGATGTTATGGTGAGAAGTATATCTGGAGAGAGATGCGAATGTTGTAGTTGAAGGCTGTCTCCTTCCGGATGCATGTAAATAAAAACAAAGCAAAAAGAGGGAGATGGAAATGCTGCTAACAGAATTAAAACAAAAGCTGGACAGTTTCCCCCAGGTGAAGTTGTTGTGGGGTGCTACTCCCATTGTCCGGGCTAAAAACTTGAGTAAAGAGACCGGAGTTGAGCTGTATATCAAACGCGATGATCTCACCGGCCTGGCCCTTGGAGGAAACAAGACCAGAAAACTTGAATTTATAATGGGGGAAGCCCTGGAAAAGGGGTGTGACACTGTTATTACTGCCGGTGCAGTCCACTCTAATCATGCCCTTCAGACTGCAGCAGCAGCCAAAAAACTCGGCCTTGATGCTGTCCTGGTTTTAAGGGGGAAGGAAGAAAATAAGGGCAACTTGCTGATGGACAGGATCATTAATGCAGAAGTAAGGATTTACGATGTTGAGACCAGCCGGGAACTAAAGGACTACATGGAAGAGATTGCTGAAGAGTTAGCTGAAAGAGGCAAAAAACCTCTCATTATTCCTGTGGGAGGCTCCAATCCGACGGGAGTTCTGGGCTATCTGAGAGCCGCAGCAGAAATAGTTGGGCAAAGCAATTCCATGGGATTGGAGTTTGACTATGTGGTAACTCCTACCAGCAGTGGCGGAACTCAAACCGGAATATTGTTGGGATTGAAACTTTTAGAGCCGAAAATTAAAGCCCTGGGAATCGGTGTGGGAGATCCCAGAGAAGAACTGTTAGATGATGTGGGTAGATTGATTAAAGAAACCGCTGAAATATTGAATGTAGATGAAGGCATAGTATCCAGGGATGAATTGGAAGCTTGCACAATAGATGGGTATGGCTTTGGTGGTTATGGAACCGTTGTTAGAGAAGTAATAGACTTAATAAAGTACATTGCCGGACAAGAAGGCTTCTATCTTGATCCGGTCTACACGGGAAAAGGTTTCTACGGATTGATGGACATGATTAGAAAACAGGTTATACCACCGGGCAGCAAGGTCTTGTTCGTCCACACCGGAGGCCTTGGTGGAATCTTTCAATACGAAGACATAATTGCAGGTATGCTGTAACCTGGCTTATCATCGGATTTTCTATACCGTATTCCATAACATCTGAGGATAGGTATAATGATACCGGGTGCGTCGCGTGCTCCTTTCGGGTATTGAAGTTTTGTTTCCATATCAATAATATCCCAGGCTGCCCACTCTTTTTGATGTTTTTTAGTTCTTCTCCATTTTGGTTGCTGGGAATTGACTGGATATTTCAGTAACAGCGAATGTAGCTCAAAGCATCCGGGAGTTCAATGGGTATGGAAAAGGGCCCGGCACTCAATTAACTTTTGAGTGCCGGGTTTGTATCTATACCGGCAATGAGACAGTCAAGGTCACCGTAAGGCGCCCCTGAGGGTTGTCTTGGCTGCTGAAACAGGCCGGTGCAGAAATTCTTGAGCCGGGCAAGGCTATCAAGCCAACTGTTTTGGAGAAGAAACTATTTTTTCCATTTTCTGCGAACAAAACTCTGGCCTTTCTACAAATGATTCACAAAAAAATCTTGACAAATAAATATTAAAATTTTATAATAATACTAACAATTTGAATGAACTTTAAAAGCCATGCGTGGGAAGAGTAGGCATGCTGCAGGCACTGCAGAGAGCTGGAGAGTGGTGGGATTCCGGCGTGTACCGGGTGTGCTGAATGGCCCCACAAGCTGTAGGACGAAATTGCTTTAAATGGGTTGTTCGACCCGGCACTCGACCCAAGAAGCCACTTATGATGTTTAAAGGGCAGGTGGACGTATTTGGGCGGGCCGGGGAACAGCGGAAAAGTCAAGTGCCGTGGATGGTTGGCCACTTTTCGAACATCCTTTTGAAAGCAAGAGTAGCAGCCTACCGGAACCTTTACCGTTAAAAGAAGGCGGGTATCGGTCAGGTCCTGTACTCGGGTTATTGTGTCAGCATTTAAAAGGGTGGCATGTATGAAAAAGACCTTTCATCCCTTGGTGGAAGGTTTTTTGTTTTTTGAAGAGCTTGTTCAGGGTTTGCCGGTATTCGAAATGGAGTGGGCTTTTACAGCCAAGCAGGATGGCACCGCGGAGAGCAGAGGCTTTTCGTTCCTTACAAAGGAGCGAAAAGCCTTTTTTGTTATCTCCTTTGGGGCGGTAATGACAGATATCTCTAGCAATATTGAGTGCCGGGCTGTATAACGATACTCAATTCTCAAGTTTAACTCAACAAGTGAACACCAAGCTGAGTGCCGGATTCGATCCAAAAAGGTCTACGAAATGGTGATTAATGCCTCGCCAAATAAGGGGAGTTTATTTGATACCCCAAAAGGAGTGAAAAAAATGTTTTTGGAAAAATTTCCACTGGAAACCCCTTTTGTTATTGCAGGCCCCTGTGCCGTTGAAAACAGAAAGCAGTTGTTTGAGACTGCCAGGGCTGTGAAAGAAGCAGGAGGCCATTTTTTGAGGGGAGGTGCCTACAAGCCGAGAACTTCTCCCCATTCTTTCCAGGGATTGGGGAAAAAAGGACTGGAACTGCTGGCAGAAGCCGGCAAGCTTTTCAACTTAAAAGTTGTAACTGAGGTAATGGATACAAGGGATGTTGAGATTGTAGCAGAGTATGCAGATGTTTTACAGATCGGTTCCCGAAACATGCAGAATTTTGCTCTCCTGAAGGAGGTTGGGAAAAGCGGGCATCCGGTGCTTTTAAAAAGGGGGATGTCTGCAACTGTCAGAGAATGGCTGTGTGCTGCAGAATACATCAAGGCAGAAGGAAACCACAATATAATCCTGTGTGAAAGGGGTATTCGCACCTTTTCGGATCACACCAGGAACACCCTTGATTTGAGTGTGGTGCCCTATATAAAAAAACACAGCGACCTGCTTATAGTTGTTGATCCAAGTCATGCTACAGGAGACAGTTCCCTCGTCATACCCATGGCAAGAGCTGCCCTGGCGGCGGGATGTGATGGGTTGATGCTGGAAGTACATCCCCAACCAGAGAAAGCCCTGTGTGATGGGAAGCAGTCATTGACTCTGGAACAATTCACGGAGTTTATGGCAGAAATTAGAAGCTGTGTGAAGGAGGATGCAAATGTTTCCTGAATCTAAAAAGGAATTTATGGAATTCGCTAAGGAGGCAAACCTGATTCCTGTGTGTGAGGAATATTCGGCAGCACTGGAGACACCCCTGTCGGCTTTTTTGAAGCTGAAGAAGGGATCCCATGCTTTTCTGCTGGAAAGTGTGGAAGGTGGGGTAAGGCCCGGGAGGTATTCCTTTATAGGTTTTGAGCCTTCCATGCTTTTTCAGGCAAAAAACGGTGAGGTTATAATAACGGATACAAAAAAAAGGGTCAAATACAGGACTGCTGATCCTTTAAAAGAACTCAAGCATGTTTTTCAGAAAATCAAACCCCTAAAAATTCCTGGTTTGCCTGTGTTTACCGGCGGGGCTGTCGGATACCTGGGATATGACATGGTCCGATACTGGGAGAAACTGCCCCAAAAATCGGATAAAGACACAGACTACCCAGACTGTTTCTTTATGTTTGTTGATGAATTGGTAATTTTTGACCATGTTAAGCAAACCATGAGGGTTGTGGTAAATGTTCATGTGGATGGAAATTCTGAGGAGGGTTATTATAAAGCAGTTGCGAGGATCGAGGAGATTAGAAAAACTTTAAACAAATCTGTAACTGAAATCCACCCAACAAGCCAGAGTTCCGCGGGTTATGGTAACACCAATTATACTTATAGCTGCACTTCAGAAGAATTTCAGGAGATGGTCAGGAAAGCCAAGAAGTATATCACGGCGGGTGATGTTTTCCAGGTGGTGTTATCAAGAAAGGTTAATTTCCAGCTCAAGACCCATCCGATAACCGTTTATAACAGTTTGCGGTCACTAAATCCTTCACCCTACATGTTTTACCTGTGCTTCGGCGATATCCACATGATCGGTTCTTCGCCAGAAATAATGGTCAAGGTGGAAGATGGTGTTGCAGAACTGAGGCCTATTGCTGGAACGAGGCCAAGGGGTAAAAGCAAAGGAGAGGATGAGAGCCTTGCCAGGGAACTGTTGGCCGATGAAAAAGAAAAGGCGGAACACTTGATGCTTGTAGATCTGGCCCGCAATGACCTGGGTAGGATCAGTGAGTATGGAAGCGTAAAGGTAGAGGAATTTATGAACATTGAAAAGTATTCCCATGTGATGCATATCGTCTCGAGAGTGGTTGGCAGAATGCGAAAAGATTGTGATTGTTTTGATGTGTTGAGAGCCACATTTCCCGCAGGAACAGTTTCCGGTGCCCCCAAGATAAGGGCTATGGAGATTATAGATGAACTGGAACCTGATGGAAGAGGTCCCTATGCCGGTGCTGTGGGGTACATCGGTTATACCGGTAACATGGATACATGCATCACTATTCGAACTCTCATTGCAAAAGGAGATAGAGGATTTGTGCAGGCTGGAGCGGGTATTGTAGCCGATTCAGACCCATTGCGGGAGTATCACGAGGTTTGTAACAAGGCACAGGCCCTTTTAAGTGCTGTCAGGATGGCAGAAAGGGGGTGGTCTGCTTGTTGATGGTAATAGACAATTATGATTCATTTGTGTATAACCTGGTGCAGTATCTTGGAGAACTCGGGGAAAACATTGAGGTGGTGCGCAATGATGAGGTTTCCCTGAAGGATATTGAAAGCATGAAACCCGAAAAGATAGTGATTTCTCCAGGGCCTGGGACCCCCGAAGATGCCGGGGTTTGCCTTGACCTTATACATCATTTTTCAGGGGAAATTCCCATCTTGGGTGTGTGCCTGGGCCACCAGTGTATCGGGAAGGCGTATGGTGCAAGGGTTGTTAGAGGGAAGGAACCCGTACACGGTAAAACCTCCCTTTTATATCACCAGGGTAAGGGGATTCTGGCAGGAGTACCCCAGGGTATCAGAGTAACACGCTACCATTCCCTGGTGGTTGAAAAAAAGAGTGTTTCCGAAGAATTGATGGTAACGGCTCTCAGTGATGATGGTGTAGTCATGGCGATTCAGCACAAAAAACATCCCACCTTTGGGGTGCAGTTCCATCCAGAGTCAGTAGCCAGCGAGTACGGTAAAGAGATTTTAAAAAATTTCCTTCAATATTAAATTCAAAAAAGTTGAGAGGAGTTGAGAATAGTGATTAGAGAGGCTATAAGAAAAGTTGTTAAGGGAGAGAACCTTTCTTTCGAAGAAGCCGGAGCAGTGATGAGACAGGTAATGGAGGGAAAGGCCACAGATGCCCAGATAGGGAGCTTTTTGACGGCATTAAACATAAAGGGCGAAACTCCTGAGGAAATCGCTGCCTGTGCTCGGGTTATGATGGAAAAAGCATCTCCGATAAACAGCAAACATCCCTTTCTGGTGGATACGTGTGGAACCGGTGGGGATGGAACAGGAAGTTTCAACATTTCCACCACTGTTGCCTTTGTTGTAGCGGGAGTAGGTCTGCCTGTTGCCAAACACGGTAACCGTTCCGTTTCAAGCAGGAGCGGAAGTGCCGATGTGCTGGAGGCCCTGGGGGTAAAGATTGATCTTTCACCATCTGAAGTGGAACTGATTCTGGATAAAATCGGTATCGCATTTCTTTTTGCTCCAGTTTTTCACAAAGCCATGAAACATGCCATTGGCCCCAGGAAGGAGATAGGTATCCGCAGCATTTTCAATGTTCTTGGTCCTCTCACCAACCCGGCACGGGTAAAATATCAGGTGGTGGGTGTGTATGATCCGAATTTAACGGAGGTTATTGCCGTGGTGCTGGATCAGCTTGAGGTTGAGAGTGCCTATGTAGTGCATGGCGCAGGTGGCATGGATGAAATTTCAACTGCAGGTCCCACAAGAATTACGCAGCTTAAAAAAGGTAGCATAAAGACGTACGAGATTGCACCAGAAGATTTTGGTTTATCAAGGCGGAAACTTTCGGATATCAGGGGAGGTAATGCCATTTACAATGCAGAGATTACCAGAAGGGTGCTTGAGGGAGAGAAAGGTCCCTACAGAGAAGTAGTGCTGCTCAATGCTGCAGCAGCCATCGTTGTTGCAGGAGCTGCCGGGGATATACACGAGGGCATTAAGCTGGCAGAACAATCTATAGATTCAGGCAATGCCATGGGCAAACTGGAAGAGTTGGTTGCACTGACCAACAGCAATCTTAAGGATGTAAGGATGATATCATGATTCTGAAGAAAATTGTGGAACACAAAAAAAAGGAGGTTGCTGAAAGAAAGCGTTCCTTTTCCTTTCAGGACCTCAGGGAGTCCCGGTTTACTACCAGGAAGCATCATTTTAGGGATACCCTCAAAAAAACCGGGGTGAGCCTGATTGCAGAAGTCAAAAAGGCTTCGCCTTCCAGAGGAGTTTTTGTGAAGAATTTTGACCCCGTTAAGCTGGCTGCGGTTTATGAAAGGGCAGGTGCATCAGCCATTTCCGTTCTTACTGATGCCAGATTTTTTATGGGTAGCCTGCACCATTTAAAAAAAGTAAGGGAAAAGGTAAAGCTGCCCGTGCTGCGCAAGGATTTTATAATTGATCCGTATCAGATATATGAAACAGCTTTTTCCGGAGCAGATGCTCTGCTCTTGATAGCAGGAATCCTGGAAAAAGAAGAATTGAGGAATTTTATTCAGCTGGCTGCTGCACTAAACCTTGATGCTCTGGTGGAGGTTCATACTCGGGAAGAGCTGGAGAAAGCTCTCTGCTGTGGAGCAGAAATAATTGGGATTAACAACAGGGATTTGAAGACCTTTCGAACTGATATTGCGATAACATTAAAGCTTGCGAGGTTTGTGCCACAAGACTGTGTGCTGGTGAGTGAAAGCGGAATATCCAGTGGAGAGGATGTTAAGAGGCTGGCTGAAGCAGGTGTGGATGCAATATTAGTAGGAGAAGCCCTGGTGACCAATCCCGATATAACGGATAAAGTCAGGGAGCTTATTAAGGGAGGGAGGAGAGGTTGACCTGGGTAAAGATCTGTGGCATAACCAACCTGGAGGATGCAAAGAAGGCAGCAGCTTTGGGAGTTGATGCTCTGGGTTTTATTTTCGCTCCCAGCAAACGCCGGGTTGAACCAGAAAAAGTTAAAGAAATAATTGCTTGCCTGCCTGAGAAAACGGAAAAGATAGGTGTTTTTATTGACCGCAGGCTAGAAGAAGTAAAGCAGATTGCCGGGTTCTGTGGCCTAAGCGGTTTACAGTTTCACGGCAGTGAATCCCCTGATTATTGTAAAAATTTTAGTAAGTATAAGATTATAAAGGCCTTCAGGGTAGAGGCCCACCGGGGATGGGATGAAATACTGCCTTATATAAGGGATAATGCTGTTGACCGAATTCTCCTTGACACCTATGTGGAGGGGGTGCCGGGGGGTACGGGTAAAACCTTCCCGTGGGAGCTGGTGAATATCCACAATAACTGGGGTGGAGTGCCATTAATAATTGCGGGAGGTATCAATGTTTCAAATGTGGAGCGCCTCATAAAGGAAGTAAATCCCTTTGGTATTGATGTGGGAAGCGGAGTTGAAAGGGAGCCGGGGAAAAAGGATGAAGAAAAGCTGAAGGAGTTGATGGAGAAAGTATTAACCATTCAGGAGACAAAAAAGTGTTCATGACTGAATTTCATGATCTAAATTGTTCTACAGCTCGCTCCGGGGAATCTCCACACTTTCTCCGGTCAGCCTTGCGGCCGTGTGAAGATTCCCTTATCCTCCGGGGTAGTTGAGAGCAAAATGGGTGAGGTTAAGCTCGGTAATTAACAATTTTATAGATATATCCGATCAATTCTCAAGTACAGGGTAGCTTACGAATGGATTCTGTCAAGGGCCTGGTACTCAAAAATTAATTGAGTGCTGGGAGGGCCGAAGCCTTTACATTGACGGGTTCAGAAGAAAGCTATAACAATTTAACAATTGATCGGATTGGATTTGTACGATTTTAACTCAACTGAAATGGAGAAGAACCAAACTTACAAATAAACAACTGCAAATAAGGGGGTTTAGAGGGAAATGGTCAATTCAGGATATTTTGGTGAGTTTGGAGGGCGTTATGTGCCTGAAACATTGATGAGTGCATTGACAGAACTGGAAGAAGCCTATGAAAGACACGTAAATGATAGGGGTTTTAAAGAGGAACTGAGGTATTACCTCGAACAATATGTGGGGAGACCCACTCCCCTGTATTATGCGGAAAAACTTACTAGACATCTGGATGGAGCAAAAATATATCTAAAGCGAGAAGATTTGAATCACACAGGTGCTCACAAGATAAACAACTGTCTGGGGCAGGTTCTACTGGCAAAGCGAATGGGTAAAAAGAGAATCATTGCCGAAACAGGAGCAGGCCAGCATGGGGTGGCTACGGCTACGGCAGCAGCCCTTCTTGATTTTGAGTGTGATGTATTCATGGGGGAAGAGGATGCACGACGTCAGGCCCTGAATGTGTTCAGGATGGAACTCCTTGGGGCGAGGGTTATCAGGGTAAAATCGGGCACAAAGACTTTGAAAGATGCAACCAATGAGGCTTTGCGCAACTGGGTTGCCACCGTGGAAAACACCCATTATGTGATAGGTTCTGTTGTGGGTCCACACCCTTATCCCTCCATGGTAAGGGATTTTCAGAGCATTATTGGAGAAGAAGCCAAACAACAGATACTGAGAATGGAGGACCGCCTCCCGGATTATTTAATCGCATGTGTTGGAGGAGGCAGCAACTCCATGGGGCTTTTCTACCCCTTTAAGGACCAGGAGGAAGTGCAGATGATCGGTGTTGAGGCTGCTGGAAAGGGTATAGAGACGGGCAGACATGCTGCACCACTAACTGCCGGCAGCAAAGGGGTGCTGCACGGTGCCCTCAGCTACGTGCTGCAGGATGATGATGGTCAGATACTGCCAGCTCATTCGGTGTCGGCAGGCCTGGACTATCCAGGGGTTGGACCCGAGCACAGCTATTTCAAAGAAAGCGGCAGAGCTCGCTACACAGCAGTGACGGATGAAGAAGCTCTGGAAGCCTTCAAGCTGTTATCCCGCCTGGAAGGGATAATTCCAGCCCTGGAAAGTGCCCATGCAGTAGCATATGCATGCAAACTGGCACCGGAGCTTGAAAAAGATAAGATAATAATAATCTGCCTTTCAGGCAGAGGAGATAAGGATGTACAAGAGGTTTCTTTCTTGATGGGAGGTGGAGCCGGTGAATAGGATTGATGGTGTTTTTGCGGTATTGCGTAAAAAAGGAAAAAAAGCACTGATTCCCTATGTTGCATGTGGAGATCCGGACATCAAATTCACAGAAAAACTGGTGTCAGTTCTGGCTGACAGTGGTGCCGATATGGTTGAACTGGGTATACCCTATTCCGACCCCGTTGCCGATGGGCCGACTATTCAGAAGGCCTCTGTCAGAGCCTTAAAGGGTGGAGTGACTTTGGAAAACATTTTTGCTCTGGCAGGTCGCCTGCGGAAAAAGGTAGATATACCGTTGATCATAATGACTTACTACAATCCGGTGTATGTGATGGGAGCGGAAAATTTTGTCAAAAAAGCTGCTGCAGCAGGGGTGGATGGCCTGATAATACCCGACCTGCCTCTGGAAGAGGCTTATCAATTAAAGACTCTTGCCGACAACAATGGCATAAACCTGATATTTCTTGTAGCCCCAACCAGCACCAAAGAAAGAATACAAAAAATTTCTCATGTAGCCCGCGGATTTATTTACTGTGTAAGTGTTGCAGGAGTTACCGGAG
This sequence comes from Firmicutes bacterium UBA3567, assembly GCA_002376045.1. GTDB lineage: Bacteria > Bacillota > Thermosediminibacteria > Koleobacterales > UBA3567 > UBA3567. The sequence goes on along the minus strand of DFNM01000268.1, from coordinate 833 downwards.
CAAGACAAAAAGTTTCCAACAGCCTGGAAGGGTTTTTGAACAGGATACGCACCCAAACCTCCCTGCCCCTTGTCGTAGGATTCGGCATATCAAGCCCGGATACCGCCCAAAAGGCAGCACAACACGCTGATGGCGTAATAGTTGGAAGTGCCCTGATTGAAAGGATTGAAAAAAACATCAACGACTCTCGTCATGCCCTGAAAACGGCATCTGATTTTATTAGGGAATTAAAGAAAGCGATTGCAAATTGCAAGTTGCAGAAATCATGCAGGAACTGAGAGATAAGCCCTAAAACTCTTTTCATGGGAGGTTTGTTAAAATAACGATGGCCGCAGCACAGGTTTTCGATGAAGCGGAGCAGCGTGCTTTAATCAACTGTAGCCTGGCAGCCAAATATACGTGAATTC
>DFNM01000268.1:0-137 GCA_002376045.1 Firmicutes bacterium UBA3567 | reverse complement strand
AAGCGGAGCAGCGTGCTTTAATCAACTGTAGCCTGACAGCTGAATGTACGTAAATTCCTCTGGCCGGTTGGCTTGTATCCACACCGGGTAATGAGGCAGTCAAGGCCGCTGTAAGGCGCCCCTAAGGGTTGCCTTGA
>DFNM01000021.1 GCA_002376045.1 Firmicutes bacterium UBA3567 | reverse complement strand
AGTTTTATAATTTTATTTATCATCATCCAGATGTGCGCTGATGTTTTTCTTCATCTGTTTCAAAGCAGCCTTTTCTAATCTCGATACCTGCGCCTGAGATATACCAATTTCATCAGCTACTTCCATTTGTGTTTTCCCTTTAAAAAATCTCAATGCCAGGATGAGTTTCTCCCTGGCCGAAAGCTTCTGGAGGGCTTCTCTAATAGCTATTCCCTCCAACCAGTTCTCGTCTTCATTTTTTTCATCACTTATCTGGTCCATCACAAAAATAGGATCCCCTCCATCATGGTATATAGGTTCAAACAGAGAAATAGGGTCCTGTATGGCATCCAGGGCATACACAACCTCTTCCCTGGGAAGGTTTAATTCTTTTGATATTTCATTTATTGAAGGTTCTCTGGAGTTTTTATTAACCAAAGAATCCCTTACCTGTAAGGCTTTATAGGCTATATCTCTCAATGAACGGCTTACTCTAATGGGATTGTTGTCCCTTAAATATCTTTTTATTTCACCTATTATCATGGGAACAGCGTAGGTAGAGAACTTAACGTTTTGCTCAAGATCAAAGTTGTCTATGGCTTTTATCAAACCTATACAACCAACCTGAAAAAGGTCATCAACATACTCTCCTCTATTATTAAAGCGTTGTATAACGCTCAATACCAGTCTTAAATTTCCATTAACAAGTTTTTCGCGTGCTGTTTTATCTCCTTTTTTCATTCGTACGAAAAGCTCTCTCATTTCTTCGTTTGATAAAACAGGAAGGGTCGAAGTGTTTACTCCACAAATTTCTACTTTATTTGTTAACAAAACAGGCTCCCCCCTTTTCCATTAATGCTTAAGCATTAAATATTATTCCACAGGGGAAGCTTTTTATTCACCCTTGTGATTAATGTATTAAAAGCTAAATCATACGATTTATCTCTTTTTTTAATCTTTTAATAATTCTTTTTTCCAGGCGAGAAATGTAGGATTGGGAAATTCCCAGGATATCAGCTACTTCTTTTTGAGTTTTTTCTTCTCCACCTTTTAACCCAAATCTCAATTCCATTATCCTTTTCTCCCTCTGTGACAGCTTCTTCATTGCCTGGTTCAAAAGCTGCTTATCCACCTCTTCTTCAATGTATCTAAAGATCAGATCGTTTTCAGTTCCAAGAATATCTGATAGCAACAATTCATTACCATCCCAGTCAATGTTTAATGGTTCATCAAAAGAAACTTCTGATCTAATCTTATTATTCCGCCTTAGAAACATTAAAATTTCATTTTCGATACACTTTGAAGCATAGGTAGCCAGCTTGATTTTTTTGTTCGGATCAAAAGAGTTGACTGCTTTGATTAAACCTATGGTTCCAATAGAAATAAGGTCTTCAATCCCAATGCCTGTATTTTCAAATTTCTTTGCTATATAGACAACCAAACGCAAGTTTCTTTCAATCAAAACAGTTTTTACTGCATCATCGTCACCTTTTTTAAGTTTTGATATCAAATAATCCTCTTCATCATCACTCAAAGGAGGTGGCAAAGCCTTGCTTCCACCTATATACAAAATGGGTTCTTCTGGTAGCAGCTTTAATTTTTGTAATACCTTAATTAACAGAAGCCAGCTGCTCCATCGTACCCTGTGTAAAAGTTTCAACACCAAGATTCCCCCCTACAACCTTACTTCTTAAGGATGTCAGGATTAACCAGGGCTTTAAAATTGCCTTCGGGAGATAAAGCCTTGTTGTATATACCTATAATTGTATCTTTAACTTCCAGAGTTTCATTTTCAAATTCCAACTTTATTTTGTCAGGTCTGAATCCCAGAAGCATTCCTTTCGCCTTGCCAATGGATGAAAATGGTATTAATCTTAATCTCGTTGAAAAAGGTGAATTCGAAAATTTGATCAACACCTGCTGCAAATCCTTTTCTAAAGCATTATCAAATACCCTGATAATGTTTTCGTTCAAAATCTGTTTCAAGGCCTCATATTCAACAATTATGACGGGTATTTTTGAAAAAGGGTCATGTAAATCATTTCCAGTATCCACAAGGGCATTTACTTTTAATAATTTATCTTGAAAGAAAATTGTTAAAGCTACACAGGTTCTCTCTTTAAAAAGTTTGTAGTGTACAAACTCCCACAGGTATTTTATAAAAGCATAAGCAATTACACTGGCCATTACCAGAATCCACCATGGAACAGAAACATCTTTGACCACTATTATACCGTTATAAAAAAACACACCCATGTCTGCGAAATAAATCAGAGCAAAAGAGGTTCCACCCATAACAAAAGAAATTAGATAAAAATAACCAAGGAGTTTTAAGAAATCTCTTAACTTGGGGGGATAAAAGGTAACTATGATAATGAGAACAGATAAAAGGAATTTCATTAAAACAGTATAGATAAACTGCAGATCTGGTATGAAAACACCAACAAGGTATAAGCTCCCTGTCAAAGAACCCAGAAAAAGTCTGAACCAATTTGTTTTCCAATGTACAAACCTGGCCGTGAGCAGCAGAATTATGTATGTCATAAAGAGATTAACGATAAATACTGCATCCCAATAGATTATTCTCATAAACTGTCCCCCTAAAAGGGCAAATTACCTCACAATATATTCTCCATAAAAAATATATATTCAGCAATTCATAATGTTATTACTAAAAAAATAAATATTTTAGTTCAAAAACCGAGTCCAATGAATATTATATAAAAACTATTACTAGAATTTTGTCATTTTATGATACACAAACAAAAAACACAAAAAAGCTTTCTTTATCAATATATGTATAAGATAAAGAAAGCTTTTTCTCTAATTTTCACTCTCCGTAGTTTTGGATTTTAAAAATTCATAATCAGCTGCTGTGCTCCAATTAGTCTATAACAACTCTCTCTTAACAGGCATGTTTTCTCTTACTTAATCTCCCATCTAAAATGAGCCTCCTAAACTTATCGGATTGACCCCCCTAATTTTGGACAATTAAGCCTTAATGTTCATGAAATCGTAGAATTTCATTACCGTTCATTGTCCTTTGATTCTAGCCAATTCGT
>DFNM01000196.1 GCA_002376045.1 Firmicutes bacterium UBA3567 | reverse complement strand
CTTAAAACAATGAGATAGGAGGAATTACAATAAAGGAAAAATCGAATTTTCTTATTGTAAGTATAATTACGGTTTCCCTAATATTTGCAAAGCTTACTGCTCTGGCAGCAAACGAAGGGTCACTATTTGGTAATATGGGTAACGACAAAACCATATGTACAGTTTGATAGGGTGATCTAGCTCCATAAATTAAAAATCTAGAGCTGGACCACCCTACAGTTTTGGTTTTCACTCTCTAATGTATAACAGCAATGTTTTAAGAAATTTTTTTATTATATCTACAAAAGTAGCTCTTTTCACTTCAAATGCAGCTATCAGGTTAACTTCATTGATTATTTTGCCATTTTTAAGAGCATACGCCTTACCTAAAATCTCCCCTTTTTTAACAGGTGCTTCAATCTTCTCCTTTAATTCTATTTTTTTCTCTATTTCACTCTCTTCTCCTCGTTTCATAATGGTGTTTAAAGTCTGTTCTGAAATAGCTATAACTTCAGGGAGCTTGCCTTTTTCAACTCTTACTTTACCTATCTCTTCTCCTTTTTTTATAAATTCTGCACTTGTGTAATTTGCAAAACCATAATCTAACAATCTGGCTGTTTCGTGGAAACGCTGTTTAGAAGTAGGAACACCCAATACAACAGCGATAAGCCTCAAGCTGTTCCTTTTAGCAGTAGCAGCCAAACAGTATTTAGCTTCCGAATGAGAACCGGTTTTCAGGCCATCTGCTCCTTTATACCATTTAATCAAGTCATTAGTATTTGCCAACATTGTTGGATTACGTTCTTTATCTGTATGTTCCAGATAATCCAGCCAGATGGTCGTCCATTTAAAAATCTCTTCATGTTTAACGAGTTCCTTTGACATTAAAGCAATATCAAAGGCTGTTGTATAATGGTCGGGGTGGTGTAAGCCATGGGAGTTTACAAAATGAGTGTTTTGCATTTCCAATTCCTTTGCTCTCTTATTCATGAGAGCAACAAAAGCTTCTTCACTACCCATTATATGTTCTGCCACTGCAACACTTGCATCGTTTCCCGATGCTATAGCTATTGCTTTTAATAAATTTTCAAGTGATTGTTCTTCACCAATTCCCAGAAAAACCTGGGAGCCACCCATCTTCCATGCCTTTTTACTTATTACAACTTTGTCCCTCAAAGAAACTGTGCCTTTTTTAATAGCTTCCATAGCCAATAAAATGGTCATTATCTTTGTAATGCTGGCAGGGGGAAGTTTTTCATGAGAATTTTTTTCAAATAAAACCCTTCCTGTTGTTGCTTCAACCAAGATAGCAGATTTGGCACTCAGCTGTAAATCGGTATCAGGTTGAGCAAAAACAATGGATGGTAGCAATATATTAAATATATATAATACTAGTAAACATATTTTTATTGTTGCTGCTTTTCGGAGCATCTACATTCCTCCTTTTGCTATTTTACCTTTAGGATACCCTTCAGGAGGAATGTTATACCATATTAGTATTCTGTGTATTGCCCCTTTGAATCGATCAAACCAAATATGAGAGGTCTCTCATCCGATGGCGCCTCCTCAATATGAATAGCCTTTCTTAAAATATCCCTTGCTTCTAATACAGCATCTTGTCTGTTTGTATAAATCCATGCGATAACATCACCTTTGTTTATTTTATCACCGACTTTTTTGTTTAGTAAAACACCCGCAGCAAGGTCAATGGTATCGTTTTTTTTCTGTCGACCTGCACCAAGGATCATGGAAGCTCTTCCAATATCATCTGCCTTCATTTTGGAAATGTACCCCGAGCTATCTGCAATTATTTCATGTTTAATTTGTGCTTTGGGTAATTGCATTTTTTCTATAGCTTCAGTATCTCCGCCCTGGTATTCAACCATTTCTAAAAACTTATAGTAAGCCTCTCTGTTTTCAAGTTTTTTCCTTAATACCCTTTTTGCTTCGGAGATATTTTCGGTTTTCTCTGCTAAAAGAAGCATACAAGCACCCAATTCCATACAGAGGTTTGTTAAATCCTCTGGTCCATTGCCTTTTAAAGTATTAATAGCTTCTTCTACTTCCAAAGAATTACCTATAGCATATCCTAAAGGTTGATCCATATCCGTGATTATGGCAATGGTTTGTTTGTTAAACTTGCTACCAATATCAACCATGAGCCTGCCTAATTTAATGGAGTCTTCGATGTTTTTTAAAAATGCACCACTTCCTGTCTTCACATCTAAAACAAAGGCATCTGCACCGGCAGCTATCTTTTTTGACATAATACTGCTTGCAATAAGAGAGATATTATCCACTGTGGCAGTAACATCTCTGAGAGCGTAGAATTTTTTATCAGCTGGAGCCAGATTTCCTGTCTGGCCTGAAATGGAGATGCCTATTTTTTTGACATTTGCAATAAATTTTTGTATACTTAAATCTACATTGATACCTGGAATTGATTCTAATTTATCTATTGTTCCCCCGGTGTGACCCAACCCTCTCCCCGACATTTTGGCAACAGGAATTCCGCATGATGCTACCAGAGGAGCCAGAACGAGGGTCGTTTTATCACCCACTCCTCCAGTGCTGTGTTTATCTACTTTTATTCCTGGGATATCTGACAGGTCAATTTTTTCACCCGATTCCGCCATCGATTGTGTTAAAAAGAATGTTTCATCTTCATTTAATCCTTGAAAGAATATGGCCATTAACAAAGCTGAAACCTGGTAATCAGGGATTTTTCCATAGGTATAGCCCTGAACAAAATAATCAATCTCTTCCTTATCAAATACCATACCATCGCGTTTCTTGAGAATCAAATCATACATTCTCAATCGTGTTCACCTCTTTAATGATGCCAGAAATCAATTTAATAAATTCAGGGCTTCTTTGATTTGCCATGTTTATAACGGATTCATGCCCTTTTTCTGAGCCGTGCATATGGCCAGCTATATTGGTTATACAGGAGATTCCTATTACTTTCATACCGCTGTGGACAGCAGCAATAACTTCCGGTACCGTTGACATTCCCACTGCATCTCCTCCTAAAGTTCTAAGCATTTTAACTTCAGCGGGTGTTTCATAATTGGGTCCAGTTACAGCTACGTATACTCCCTTCTTTATGTTAATTTTAAGGCGGTTTGCAACTTTTTCTGCCAAATGATTAAGGTATGGATCGTATGCTTTATTCATAGAGGGAAATTGAGGGCCTAACCTGTTATCCTTTAACCCAATTAGCGGATTTAGACCCATTAAATTGATGTGGTCCTTTATAAGCATAAAATCTCCCGGTGAAAATTCTGGATTAATCCCACCAGCAGAGTTTGTGACAATCAATATTTCAACACCCAACTGGGAAAAAACTCTGACGGGTAAGGTGATTTCTTTCATTGAATACCCTTCATAAAAATGAAACCGTCCCTGCATAATTACAATTGTTTTATCAAAGCTTTCAGTAAAGATTAATTTTCCCGCATGACCCTTTACAGTAGACTGTGGAAAATTGGGAATATTTATATAATTAATTTCTACTTTTTTACCCAAACTATCACAAAATCCTCCAAGCCCTGAACCCAAAATTATTCCAATTTGAGGTAGCTTATCATACTTTTTTCGCAAGTAAATTACAGCCTCATGAATCTTATTATAATACTCCAAAAAAATCACTCCCTGGGTAGAATTTCTTTTAAAAAGCTTGTTCCATTCTTATCAAACCCCAGATCAAAAATTTGAGATATGGTTGCACCAACATCAGCAAAAGTATTTCTAATACCCAGATTTATACCTTTTTGATTGATTTTTGTGTAGACCAGTAAGGGAACAATTTCCCGAGAATGGTCGGTACTCCGGGTTGTTGGATCACATCCATGGTCAGCTGTTATAATCAAAATATCGTTATCCTTTAAACTATTTAATATCCGATCCAACCATGTGTCGAATTCTTCCAATGCCCTGGCATATCCAATAGGATCATTTCTGTGACCGTATTTCATATCAAAATCAACCAGGTTAGTGAACAGGATACCTTTGAATGTTTTATCTATCCATTTTATTGTTTTCTTGATGCCGTCCAGGTTATGTCTTGTGTGCTCACTAAGAGTAATACCTTTATTAGCGAAAATATCTCCGATTTTACCTATGCCTATTACCTCTAATCCTTTGTCTACCGCATAATCTAAAACTGTGTTTTCTGGAGGAGCTAATGCAAAATCTTTTCTCTTATCCGTTCTGATAAAATTACCGGGTTCTCCAACAAAAGGTCTTGCTATTACTCTTCCAACCGCGTGTTTGCCAGTAAGCGATTTTCTGGCGATTTTGCAAATCTGGTAGAGCCTGTTTACAGGAATGACTTTTTCGTGTGCGGCCACCTGGAATACGCTGTCAGCTGAGGTATAAAGGATAGGTTTTTTTGTTTTAATGTGTTCTATACCCAACCTTTCGATAATCTCTGTACCTGAAGCCACTTCATTTCCAATAAACTCAATTCCTGCTGCTTGCTGTATTTTATTTACTATATCTTCTGGAAATCCGTTAGGATATGTTGGAAAAGGCTTTTCTAAAACAATACCCATGAGTTCCCAGTGACCTGTAGTTGTGTCTTTACCAGCTGATTTTTCCAGCATTTTTCCGAAAAAAGCCTTTGGTGAGGAAACGGAAGCCACATTTTTTATTCTTATTATGTTTCCCAAACCCAGTTTTTTTAGGTTTGGGAGGGTAATACCCCCAGCGGCATCTGCCAGATTTGCCAGGGTATTACTTCCCTTATCTCCATATTTATAAGCATCAGGCATTTCACCCACACCCAAACTATCCAGCACTATGATTACGACCCTATCAAACATTTTTTGCCTCCCTTGATTATGCCCTTGGATGAGTTTTGTTATATATTTCTTTGATTCTTTTTTTTGTAAGGTGAGTGTAAACTTGAGTAGTAGAAATATCAGCATGTCCCAACAACTCTTGAACAGAACGTAGGTCAGCACCGTTTTCTAGAAGATGTGTAGCAAAGGAATGTCTCAAGGTATGGGGAGTAATCTTTTTGTTTATGTTTGCTTTTTGGGCATACCCTTTTAAAATTTTCCAAAATCCCTGTCTTGTAAGCCTTTTGCCATGATGGTTAAGAAAAAAGGCTTTTTCCTTTGGATTTTTTACTAGTTTTCCTCTAACTTTTTTTAAGTATATTTCTAGGTTTTTCAAAGCTATTGAGCCGACTGGAATAATTCTTTCCTTAGATCCTTTTCCAACACATTTAATAAAACCCATGTTGATATTAACATAATCCTTATCCAAATTTACCATTTCTGAAACTCTTATCCCAGTAGCGTAAAGCAGTTCCAGCATCGCCTTGTCCCGTTGACCCAAAAGTTCACTGCAGTTTGGTTGTGCCAGTAATCTTTCGACCTCACAGACTGTTAATACATGAGGCAGTTTTTTTTCCGGTTTTGGAGAGTCAAGATCAATGGTGGGATTTTTTCTCACATAACCTTCTCTGGCTAAATACTGATAAAAAGCTCTGATTGATGCCAGGTTTCTTGAAATTGTTGAACTTGCCATTCCTTTTTTCTGTAAAAACAACAAAAAAGATATGATATTTGTTTTAGTTGTTTTAGAGATGTTTTTGATCTTTTTACCTGTTAAAAAATTTAAATATTTGTTTAAATCCATTCTGTAAGATTGTATGGTGTTTTTAGCAAGTCCCTTTTCAACTTCCAAAAAGCTTATAAATTCATCAAGGAGTTTATCCACATGTAATCCCTTCTTTTTTAAGCTTAAATTGGTTATGTATTATTATTCAATAAAAAATTCAAATCTCCTTTTAATTGCAAATTTTATACTCTGATCGAATTCCCTCTGGGAATATATTCATGAAGGAGAATTATATTTAAAATAATTTCAAATATTTTTGGTATGATAAAGCAAAAAAACAGCAATATTAAAAGTATTTTGATAAATAATATTATTAGTTTAAGTTTTCGACTAAAAAAAATTATATACATAATATACTCGTCCCTTCTAAACAAAAAACTGTTACATATACACAAACAAATACAGACTTGGATCTAAAACCTGTCGTTATTTAAAAAGTATTCACAAAAAATTAAAAAATGCATTCTAGATGTCTGGAATGCACTCTAGATACTATTACAGGAGTCTTTTTGTTGGATTGTTTTTTGTAAAAATCCTACATTGGAAATGTACCAAAAAGTTAGAGATGTGGTATTATTAATTTCATAAAAACGGGTGTTATATAAGCTTCGATTAAGCTCCCAATAAGAAAAAAAGAGTTAAGAAAAATCCCGATTACAATGTAGCACAAAAAAACCTGAAGCAAATTAATTTGTCTTTTTCTTTTAAACAAAAGCAAGGAAAAGGATATGGCTGTAACCCCCAGTATGATAATAACGGGTATGTTAACAATATTTTGAGGCAACAGAGCAAGTATGGAAAAAATAATGCCCTTTAAGCCAAGTTCATCTACTAAAAATGCTACGGTAAAACCCAAAACAAATCCTCGAAATGTTATTAGCAGCAGGATTAGCGGAATGCCTATAACAGTTATTCCCAGAATCCAGATCAATAGGCTTATTTTAATGTTACTCAACAGAGCTTGTTTGAAAGCTGTAGATTCATCAATCTCGTTAATGTCGGTATTTTTAAAAAAAATCGTTAAATAATTTATCAAACTTTCTTTTTGAACAGAATCCAGAGCTTTAACAGCAATGCTCCCCATGATTATCCCCGAGAGGAAAAAAAAGAATACTATCAAATACATTATGATGTTTTCTTTAAAGTGTCGAATTAAGCTGTTTTTAAAATTTGCCAAATTACTCCACTCCCAAAAAATTTTTCTTTAAATTTTATGCTTTGGGAGCAAGGTTTATACATTTATAATCCGCCCATACCCTCCACCACCTCCCGATAGAATTTCTAATCTGCCTTGTCTTGCTAAAACAATGTTTCTTGCAACATTAGGGTGTACAACAGTCTTAAGTTCGTCAAAACTTGCTTCGTGTAAAACAGCCATTTCAGAACCAAAAGCTTCAATCAGCTTGTTTATAGCTTTGGGGCCTACTTTTGGAATGTATTCCAGGGGAATTTGGTAATGATATTCGGGTCTGGGAGTGATTTCGTTAAAATCCTGAATTTGAGTAATTCTATCCAGCACCCCTTCAACTATATTTGTACTACCGCATTTATTGCACTTTAAGATCGGCGGGTCTAATTCTGCCACATTATTGCAATCTAGGCATTTGGTTCTGTGATATTTACCCAATCTGGGATCAAGACCGTAGTTAGCTTTAACAATTCTCCCTTTTTTATTCCACAATGCCAGTAACATCTCTTTATAATTTGGTTCTTCGACATAAAACACATTGTATTCTCGAGCGATTTTAGGAAGGGAATGGGCATCAGAGTTGCTTAAAAAAGTTTTGGAATGGAGTTCTTTTATTCTGTCTGCTATCAAGGAATCTGCACTTAAACCCAATTCAACAGCAGGAATTTTTTTTATCTCTTCTGGTGAAAAAATGTCGGTTAATCTTTTACAGGTAGAACCATACACGCTCTTAAAGGGAGTAAAGGCATGAGCTGGTATTAATATTCCACCAAAGCTTTCAGTAATGTCTAAAAGCTGTGATGCCGGAATTTTGCAGTTCTGCGAACTCAAGTTTACGTTTGAAATGTATTGGGAAATAAAGTTTGAAAACTCCAGTATATTCTCATAATAGGGGAAAAAACACAAAAAATGAGGAGTTCCTCCATTATACTCAGATGTTTCCAGTTCTGCCCCCAAAACAACAACAGTTTTTCCTTTATACTCCAGCCCTCCTTCCTTTAAAGGAGTCAATTCTCTATTTTGAATTAGGCTTTTAATTTCATCTAATACCAATGGAGAAGCACAGTCTATTATACCTACCAAATCCAAACCTTTTCTAAAAGCACTTTCCTTCAATATGTTTTCAAAAGTAAGTTTTTGAGAACCGGTAATTTTTATTGGTTTGTTTTGAGCTTTTCCAATGTGAATATGCAAATCAGCGTAAATATCCTGCATGCTTAACCCCTTTCTAACAAATGTCCGTATTGTTTTTTAGCAATTAAAATCCCTATTATTGTTTTTGCATCTGTTATTTTTCCAGATTCAAGCATTTTGAGCGCTTGATTCAATCCAATTGTAACAACATCCAAAAATTCATCGGGGTCACTTTTGGTTTGTGTGGTTCTTTTTATCCTATCAGTATAAAAAAGTGTTAATTTTTCTGAAGAAAATCCGGGGCTTGTGTAAAATTCAACGATTTTTTTGAGATTCAAAGGCGTAAATCCCGTTTCTTCTTCCAGTTCCCTTTTAGCACATTCAATGGGTTCTTCGCCCTTTTCGAGTTTCCCTGCTGGAATTTCTAACAAAATTTCTTCAACAGGTTTTCTATACTGTTTGACTAAAATAATTTCCTTTTTTTCATTTATAGCTATGATTCCTACAGCACCAGTATGTTCAACGATTTCTCTTTTGGTGTGTTTATTGTTCGGCAAAACTACTTCATCTACTCTTAAATTAACTACTTTACCTTTATATATGTAAGCTTTAGAAACGGTTTTTTCACAATAAATCACCTGTTACCCTCCCTATGAATAAAAATGTGTTGTTCTACATATATTATACTATTGACACTTACTGATGGAATAAGGAAGAAAGGGATGATAGACTGTGCTTGAAATATTATTTTCCAAGGGCTTTTTTGTTATCGGTAAACCCAGAGATTTGCAACTCTTCTGTAACAAAAACAAAAAGCATATAACCGTTAAACAATACATAAGGGAACGATTAGAGAAAATCAACAGCGATTGCTCCCGCTGCACCTGAAGTGCAGAAAAAATCGTATTCTTCATCAATTCCCCTGTTCATTGTGCTCAACTTTATGTTCCTTGAAACCACAGCATCAACTCCAATACTCCCATCCTTTACTATAATTCGATGCTTTTTATCTATTTCCTTTTTCTGCAATTCATTTAACACATAGTCGAGTCTACCTTGTTCATATTTGTGCAGAGCCACAATGGCTTTTTTCAGCGCTATTTCCCTTAAAATGGTTAGAGTATGGTGGCTAACTCCGTAATGTCTTTTTCGCGGATCTCCAAAGGAAATGCGGGGAACTGCAATGGGAATTCCTCCCAAAATAGCAACACTGTTGATGATTTCTCCCTGTTCTATTCCCGAAAAACCGTACTTTGTTCCTGACCCTGTAATACCGGGTCCCATGCCTACAATAGCTATATCGCAATTTAAAACGTTTTTTGCTGCCAGTAGTCCCGAATAAATGTTGATAGCTTCAAAATCTCCTCCGAAAGCATGACCTGCTGTTATAGTTACATCGATAAAACCATTCTTTTTCAATAAATGTACAAGATCACTGAAAACACAGGGTAATGCACCTCCATCTGTCATCACATACGCTATTTTTGCGTTGTAATTCGTAAGCTCTTTAACGGCTCCAGCGGCACAGGGTATCATGCTATGCAGAGAACATATTATCACGGGCATTTTTCTTAATGATTCAGAACCTTTCATTTTTTCATGATAGGAACTGGTTTGTTCTTCGATACTCAGAACCTTTAGCTGATATGGAGTATAACGCATTTTTATAATGTGGCCTGTTCCTTCTAAAGAACTTTCCAGGTTTGAAAAGTTTAATACAACAAAGTGATAACCACCACTGCCCAAACCCAGTTCAATTGCAGTGGTGTTTACTATAACTTCATCCCCTTCTTTTAAAAAACCCGTTAATTCTGTGTAATTAATAACTTTAGCTGTTTTACCAGCTACTTCTATTTCGCCCTTTTGAATTCCTTTTCTGCTTAATAATATTTTCTTAATAGTTCCTCTTTTTTTGCTGAGATACACAGTGAACATCCCTTCAAAATTTGTTGTCAATTATATTATGCATTTATTTTAAAAAAATATGGCTATCCCGTTAATTCAGCAACATTCATCAATCCTTAAAGACATCAAATGGTATACGTGAGAGGTCGACCTTAAAAGATAGGAGTGTTATAGTTTTTGGTCTGGCACTCAACTTGGGGTTTACTTATTGAGTCAGATTTGAGAATTAATATCATCATACAAGAATGTTGTTACCTGCAAGCAAACATCGAGTTGAGTGCCAGAGACATGATTAAAGCCTGACTTAATACATAAAAAAGTTGCTGATTAAAAGGTATAACCATGTATATAATACGAAAACTAGCATTAAATAAAATCCTGGGCTTTATCGATACGATAAAACCCAGGATTTTGTTGCTAACCAGGATAAAGTCTATCCTTTGCTCTTCATAGCCTTACTTAAAAAGTAAGCCAAGCCTCCCCACAATACCACTGCACCAAATATAAACATTACAATTGCTCCGGGTTCCATCTAGCCCTGCACCTCCTTGTTTACATCCACAAAAATATCCTTTTTCCATTTAGAGCTGCTTAACATTATTCCGACGATAATCGTAGCGATAACTGCTCCCCAGCCAACGATGAAGTTTGCGCTCCAGGGATATCCGCCATAAGATTGAGTGAAGTCTGCTTTAATGTTGAGGATATAGGAAATACCCAGGACTACTGGTGTAACAACCTTGATACAGAAATCCCACCATGAACCGAGCATTACTTCTGATACGGCGTTGGCGTGTTCACGCAGTTTGTGGGCACCGTAAATGTATCCGAGTACAATACATTCTATTATTCCAGCGGCAGTAATGATGTAGTTTGCCAGGAAATGGTCGGCAATATCCAGGAAGTATAAACCCGCTTTTGTTACAAATATCAAACCTATAATGAAAGCAATACCGCAGACTAAATTTATAGCTTTTTTACGAGGCATGTTGTATTTTTCAATTATACCTGAAGCAAAGGCTTCTATCAAGGAAATACTTGAAGACAATCCTGCAAACACAAGGGCTACAAAAAAGATTACTCCAAACAGCGTGTTTGCTCCAGGTAACATGTTGATAGCTTTAGGTATAGTTACAAAAGCCAAACCGATGGATTGTGAAACGACTTCTTCAAAGGGAACATTTTGAGTATGGGCCATGTATCCTAAAATACCGAATGTCCCAAAACCCATGAAGAAACTGTAACCGCAGTTTGCCAGAGCCGTTATGAAACCGTTGTTGGACAAATCAGAATCTTTAGGAAGATAGCTGGAATAAGCTATCATAACTGCAAAGGCAACGCTCAATGTAAAGAATATCTGACCATAAGCATCTATCCATACTTTGGGATTCCAGATTTTGCTGAAATCCGGTTTCAAGTACCAGTTGATGCCTTCAATAGCACCTGGAAGAGTTATACCTCTAATTACTATTATGACGGAAAGTATAAACAGTACAGGCATGAATACCTTACATGCTTTTTCAATACCTTCTGCTATACCCCTTATGGTAACGAAATAGTTTATAGCCCATATTAAAATAAAAGAAATGAACACAGCAGTGTTAATACCACCGATGTTCCAGATTCCATCGGACAGCTGGAGGTAATTCCCGAAGAAAAAGGCATTAGTATCCTCGCCCCATTTAAGTCCAAAGGAATAGAATACATAACTTAGTGCCCAGGATAGTATTACCACGTAGTAGGTTAAAAGGCCAAAAGAAGCCAACGCAGGAAGCCATCCAAAGATTTCAAACTTCTTTTTAACCTTTGCAAATGCAGCAGGAGCTGTACCTCTCATTTTGTGACCAAAACTGAATTCCAGAATCATAATAGGTATACCTGCAGTAAACAGAGCCACAAAATAAGGTATTAAGAATGCTCCTCCACCGTTTGAATAAGTCATGTAACTAAAACGCCAGATGTTTCCCAAACCAATGGCTGAACCTATAGCCGCCATTACAAAACCTAACCTTGATCCCCATTGTTCTCTTTTTTCTTCCATGTAGCTACACTCCTCCTTTTAGTTTTTATAGTTTTTTAAAAATGTTTAGTGCTCCCCCGGTAATCACCTCCTTTATTGTATTTTTGTATATTATGAATATTGCAAGCATCCCATTGATTTACGATATTCTTATCTTTTATGAATATTGTGAAAACATGTTGTCAAATAAATATAAAATTCTAGTGATATAAACTCATTTGTAAAAGAAATTCGATCTACTTGATTTTTAGAACGCGCATTGCATCAGACAAACGGTTATTTGAACTTGGATTTCGTCAGTTTCAGCTTATAAATTTTGAAAAAAGATTAGATTAAGCAACTATAGGTTCCAATTTGACTTTATATCCCAAGGATTCTGGTTAAGTTCCTTCCATTTTCATTTAGAATATAAATTCGACAGATGTTCTCTGCACACCTTCCTTTTTTAGAAGTTTTTTGGTTTTTTATCTAATGCGAAAGATGGGAATCTATATGTTGTAGCTCTGGTTTCATTTTAATATACAAGATACAGAGCAATTCCCTTGAAAAAAAGACTTTTCACAGCAGAACTGATCTACAGAATATCCGGTCAATCTTTAATAATTATACAGCTTTAAAACAGAACCTGTCAAGGACACGGCAATTCAAACCAGAGGTGAAGCATGAAAAAAAATAAAAAGTTTCCTACGAACTTCTTTAATCCATATTTTAACTATTATTACAAAATATTTACTATATTTGATCTTTTTGCCACCATATACATCTTGATGCAGAGCTAGGCAGCGCAGATCCCCTTTTTTTAGGTACGACAACAAAACCCTTTTAACACGGGTTTTTGTTTTTTGATATTCACCGATACTTTAATCTAAATAGCCAACCACCACTGACGTTTTTCGCGGATAACCTTCTCTAACCGTTCAACATTCAGAGGAGTTTCGCTTAAAATCAGATACAAATATTTGATAAAACCCCTTACACCCAGTTCCTTTACCCTGGCTATCAGCAGTTCACTGTTTAATGTGGAGAAGGATTCCAACACAGTAATAATAGGCATAGATGTAGCAAAGAAAAAACACTGGGCTCAGGCAATAAACATACTGGGAGTTAAAGTAGAAACACTCTTCAGATTCAATAATACCAGAAAAGGCTTTAATTGGCTAGTGGGAAAACTCCAAAGGATCAAGCAAAAAGCAGGGGCATCCAGGATAGTAATAGGTATTGAGCCATCAGGTCATTATTGGAAGCCCTTAGCCCATTACTTAACCCATTATGGATATACAGTAGTAACAGTAAATCCCTATCATGTCAAGAAGAGCAAAGAATTCGATGACAATTCTCCCACCAAGAACGACAAAAAAGATG
>DFNM01000066.1 GCA_002376045.1 Firmicutes bacterium UBA3567 | reverse complement strand
GAACGTTGTAAAATTAATAAAAATAGGTTTTTGATAGTTTTTTAGGAGGATAAATGTCCTTATTTAGATATTTAAAGCCAATATACTTTTTCTACTGTTATAGGAAGATACCTTCCTGTTAATCATAGAATTTTTAACTCAGTATGTTTTTTTAGCCATAGAACTACAATTATTTT
Source organism: Firmicutes bacterium UBA3567 (assembly GCA_002376045.1). Classification (GTDB taxonomy): domain Bacteria; phylum Bacillota; class Thermosediminibacteria; order Koleobacterales; family UBA3567; genus UBA3567. Next base: position 6,284 of record DFNM01000066.1, on the reverse strand, counting down.
TGTAGGAAAAATTAAGATATTATAGAATCTATAACTAGAGTTGCGAGTTGTGTTAGGAGGGAAACAATATGGGGTATCAACCCTCAGCGGTGGAGAGAAAACATGTGTTGCCATGAGCTACAGATTTGCCCTGAATCAGATTGTTAAAATGATTAACAATTCTATGGAGTCCGGGCTTATGATCCTGGATGAACCTACAGATGGATTCAGCAGGGATCAGATTTTTAGGTTAAGGGATGTCTTTGAAGACCTTAATTGCAGACAGGTGATAATGGTTTCCCATGAAGCCGAAATGGAAGACCTTGTTGATAATGTTATACACATAAAAAAAGCAATGGGATTATCTAAAGTTGTGAAAGCTTGAGATTGATTTGCGGAAGATGAAGGAAATTTCATGTTTTTATAGAAATAATTTTTATAGAAATAATAATCATAAACAGAAAATGCGGATGCAAGGAGGGAATAATCTTGACGAAAAATTATAAGCAGTTGAATCCTTCTACAAGGGTTTTGCTAGGGCCAGGACCAAGCAATGTGCATCCAAGGGTTTTAAAAGCCATGTCAACTCCCCTTGTAGGCCATCTTGACCCTGATTTTCTCGAAGTAATGAACGAAACCATGGAGCTGTTGAGGTGCGTTTTCCAAACCAGGAATGAACTCACGATACCGATGTCTGGCACAGGGAGCGCCGGTATGGAGACACTGTTCGTTAATCTTTTGGAACCCGGCGATAAAGCAGTTGTGTGTATAAACGGTCTTTTCGGTCAGAGGATGGCAGACATTGTCGAGCGATGTGGAGCAGAACTTGTTACCGTAGAGGGTGAATGGGGCAGAATAATTGAACCTGACCAGGTTGAAGAAGCTCTAAAAAAAGCCGGAGGAGCCAAAATAGTGGCTATAGTTCATGCAGAAACATCCACTGGTGTAAGACAGCCCCTTGAGGAAATATCAAAAATTGCGAAGAAATATGATGCACTGTTTTTAGTGGACACTGTAACCTCTCTGGGGGGAATGGAGGTCAAAGTAGATGAATGGGGTATTGATGCGAGTTACAGTGGAACCCAGAAGTGTTTAAGCTGTCCTCCTGGTTTATCCCCTGTAACCTTCAGTGAAAGAGCCAGAGAGGTAATAAAGAAAAGGAAAACAAAGGTCCAGAGCTGGTACCTGGATTTGAGCATGATACAGAACTACTGGGGTAAAGAGAGATTTTACCATCATACTGCTCCCATTTCCATGAACTATGCCTTGAGGGAAGCCCTGATGTTGATTCATGAGGAGGGGCTTGAAGCAAGGTTTGCTCGTCATGAGAGAAACTCAAAAGCCCTGACAGCCGGTCTTGAAGCCATGGGGCTTGAAATGATTGCCCAGGAAGGGTATAGATTACCCAGCCTGCATGCTGTAAAAATTCCTGAAGGCATAGATGATGCTAAAACTAGAAAGATGCTTCTTGAAGAATTCAACATTGAAATAGGTGGGGGCCTGGGAGACTTTAAAGGTAAAGCCTGGAGAATAGGGCTGATGGGCTACTCCTCTACGAAGAACAATGTCTTCCTGGTTCTTTCTGCTCTGGAAGCAGTGCTTAAGGCACAGGGATATAAAGTTGAAGAAGGAGCAGGTGTAAAAGCAGCTCAAGAAGCATATGGATTCTAAAAAAATGGAGGGATCAACCCCTCCGTTTTTTTATCCTCCAAATATCATTGGGAAGATGCAGACAACATCTCCTGCTTTAAGCTTAGTGTTTAAGCCATTGAGATGAGATATGTGAGTTCCGTTAACCAGTATGATTACCTCATCGCTTATTGTGTTGTTTGGAAACACTTTTGATTGGAATTCGTTTCCATAATCTTTGCTCAGTTTATCCAGAAGCTCATACAGGGATTTGGCTTTAACATCAGTGCGTTCTTTGGTGTTACCTGCCAGTTTTCTTATATGGGCAAAAAACTTCACTACCATGATCTATTTTAATCCCAGCTCTTCAAGTTTTTCTTCTGTAGGTCTGCCTTCATCATCCCAGCCTCTAATTTTGTAGTAGTCACCTTTCATCTCATCGAGTTTTACTACCTTGCCTTTTGAAGGTCCGCTTTTAATGGGTTCTTTCAGCAGCCTGGGCGGCAGTGTATCATCATCTGCTGTTAGGCCGGCTTTGAGGTTGAACAGTCTTTCCAGATTCCAGATCCTGTCTCCTGCCTTAAGGAAGTCATCGGTTGAGTAGTCAATTCCGGTAGCGCTGGAAAGCATAGCAGAGATTTCATCTCCACCGATACCAAAGGTTGTGAACAGACAGATTCCTGAAGAATCGAGGGCTGCTGTCAGGTCCTGGAAGGTTTTAAGCCATTGAGCTTTTCCTTCGGTGGTGTGAGGATCTATCTTTTCGGGCACTCCAAGGATTTCGGGAGATGTGAGATAACCCCTCACATGACATCCTCCACGGTTGGATGTGGCGTATTCAAGACCCATGCCCTGAGCTCCCCGGGGGTCATATGCCGGCATCTCCTGCTTTTTGACGCTCATTGAAAGCTCAGGAACACCGTAGCTTTCTGCCAGGCGGTATGAACCCAGGGCAAGCTTGTCACCGAAACCTTCTCTGAGCCCGGTCTTTCTGGTAAGTTCTACGATAGCATCAGCATTACCGAAGTTGAGTTTCATGCCCACTTCCTCTTCTGTTATATAACCTTTTTCAAAGAGTTCCATGGCACAGGCTATGGTGCTGCCCATGGATATTGTATCAAGGCCCATTTCGTTGCAGATATAATTGGCTTTTGTGATTGCTTCCAGATTATCCACTCCGCACTGGGCTCCATATGCCCACGCTGTTTCGTATTCCGGTCCCTCTCCTTCACCCTTGTAGGGGCCCTGTTTTATAGCTGTTACCCTGCCGCAGCCTATGCTGCATGCGAAACAACCCTTGTTCCTAATCAGCAGCGTTTCTGTGAGGGTTTCTCCTCCGGTTTTGTCTGCTTCTTCAAAATAGCCGTCCTGGAAGTTGCGGGTGGGCAGTATTCCGGATTGATTGATTATGTTTACAAGCACATTTGTGCCGTATGTTGGAAGCCCCTGGGATGTTACGGGGTGTTCGACCAGTTTCTTGCGGGCATTTAAAACGGCCTCTTTGAATTTATCCATGGCGGCAACCTTGATTCCTTTTGTTCCCCTCACTGCAATGGCTTTGAGATTTTTGGAACCCATTACTGCTCCCACGCCAGTTCTGCCTGCGGCCCTGTGCATATCATTTATGATGTTGGCAAAGAGGACCTTTTTTTCACCGGCTGGTCCTATGCACGCAACTTTGAAGTTTTCGCCGTTCTCTTCCATAAGAATATCGGTGGTTTCATGGGTGCTTTTGCCCCATAGATGTTTTGCACACCTGAGTTCTACATCATCATCGTAAATGTAGAGATAAACGGGTTCCTTGGCCTTGCCTTCAAAGATAATGAGATCATAACCTGCGAATTTCAGTTCCGGTCCGAAATAACCTCCTGAATTAGAAGCGGCTATGGTGCCTGTAAGGGGTCCCTTTGTTACAACATCGTAACGGCCTCCGCTTGTTGCGAGGGTTCCGGTAAGAGGCCCTGTAGCGAAGATGAGTTTGTTTTCGGGACTGAAGGGATCCACCTGAGGATCAACTTCATCATACATGATTTTGGTGCCAAGGCCTCTTGCCCCTATAAAGTTTCTGGCATCTTCAATGTTAAGGTCCTCTTTCACGATCTTTCCTTCAGAGAGATTTACCCGTAATATTTTACCTGCCCAGCCGTACATTTATTTCACCTCCTTCAAGATTTCGCTAAACTTCTCAGCAATGAACTTCTTTCTGTTAACAAGAGCTTCAGATGCAGGCTTGTATTCGATGGCACCGGAAGGACAGAATTTAGCACACTCGGGTTCACCTTTACAAAGGTCACACTTGAAAACGTGTTTCCCGCTAAGATCATAGTTCATGTTTCCGAAAGGACATGCACTGACACACAACCTGCATCCGATACATTGTTCTTCATTAACAGCCACAATACCGGTGTCAGGATCTTTAGATATGGCACCTGCCATACACACTTTTTCACAGGCGGGCTCATCACACTGCAGGCAGGTAAGGGGTACAGAAACACCGATCTTTGGCCACCTGTGCACCGATACTCTGGATTTTGATGGCTTAAATTCCGATTCATGTTCAAGGGAGCAGGCCAGTTCACAGCTGGAACACCCGGTACATTTTTCAGGATTGATAACCAGGATTTTCTCCATAGTAAAAGGGCACCTCCTCAAAAAGTTTTTGTGAAAAGGAGAATCAGATTAAAACCATCACCTCCTTAAGCTTTTTAGAATTTCCTTGAAAGAATGGCCAAGTTGTTTTGATTTGCATTCAGGGCACTTATTAAAATACTCCGGGGGTATTTTTTGCTTCTTACATATGTAATCTATTTGAGCTTTGGTGATAAAGGGCTTTCCACATTCATCACAATTTTTCAATTCAAAAGTCTGATTTCTAACGGTTCGTGTGTTTTGTGTTTCGTGTATTTTGATAGCATCTACCGGACATACCTGGGCACAGGCACCACACCCTACACATTCTTCAGTTTCTGCATCGTATGGGGTGGATACTTTTTTTACAGTTCCCCTGTTGACCATGGCAATGGCATTGGTACCCAGTTCCTCACACGCTCTAACACACTGACCGCAGAGAATGCATTCTTCGTCCTCACTGTATGCTTTAAATCTCGTTTTAAAAACTCCGATGCTTTCAGCAATGTGTTTTATTTTTTCTGAATGGGGAACCCTTGCCATTAAGAGCTCTATCAGGATTTTTCGCAATTTGATTACTTTTTCAGAGTGTGTAAAAACCTCAAGGCCTTCTTCTACAGGGTAAAGGCAGGATGTGACCAGTTTGCTGTAATCTCTTGACCAACCGGTTTTTTTGATTTCTACGCTGCACAGGCGGCAGCTTCCCCTTGGGGGTAAACCTTCATGGTGGCACAGAGTGGGAATATCTATTTCCAGCTGCTTTATTACATCGAGAAGAGTCTGACCTTTTTCTGCTTTTATCTGTCTGCCGTTGATTATCAAGTCTACCATCCAATATCACCTCTATTTGACCTTTACTGCACCAAACCTGCAGACATCATAACAGGTCCCACACTTCGTGCATTTTGAATCATCGATAACGCAGAAATCTTCTTGTGTGGTGATGCTTTCAGCGGGGCAGGCTTTTATACATGCACCACATGCTTTACACAATTCAGGGTCTATGTAAAAAGCAGTCAGTTCAGCACAAACTCCTGCAGGGCACCTTTTGGCCTGAATATGAGCAAGGTACTCCTCTTTGAAGTATCTTATAGTGCTTAACACGGGATTGGGTGCTGATTTGCCCAGACCGCACAAACAGCCTTCCTTCATTGCCCATCCTAAAGTTTCAATGGTATCAAGGTATTCCATTTTACCCTTTCCTTTTGTAATGGAATCTATTAGCTGGAACATTTGAAGGAGACCTTCTCTGCAGGGAACACACTTACCACAGGATTCATCCATAAGGAATTTTAGAAAATATCGAGCAACATCCACCATACATGTCCTTTCATCCATAACAATGAGACCACCGGAACCCATCATTGAACCTGCTTGTGTGAGTTTTTCGTAATCAACGGGCAGGTCCAGCTTTTCTTCAGGAAGACACCCGCCTGATGGTCCTCCCGTCTGCACGGCTTTGAATTTTTTCTTTCCAGCAATTCCACCGCCTATTTGATATATTATTTTTTTAAGGGGAGTACCCATAGGGACTTCGATCAGGCCGGTGTTCACAGCCTTTCCAACCAGGGAGAAGGCCTTTGTCCCCTTGCTTTTGTCCGTGCCTATCTCTGCAAACCATTCCCAACCTCTGGTGATTATGACGGGAACGTTGCACCAGGTTTCTACATTGTTTAACACTGTAGGCTGGTTGTAAAGTCCCCTTTCAACAGAGTGGATGTATTTGGCCCGGGGTTCTCCTATGTTTCCTTCAATGGATTTCATCAGGGCGGTAGATTCTCCACACACAAAGGCTCCTCCACCCCGCTTGATTTTGATATTAAAGCTGAATCCCGTTCCCAAGATGTTATCACCCAGAAAACCATGTTTTTCAGCATCATCTATTGCTTTCCTCAATCTCCTAACGGCGATGGGATATTCTTCCCTGACGTAAATGTAGCCCTGAGGTGAACCCACAGCGTATGCTCCAATTACCATGCCTTCAATAACACTGTGAGGATCCCCCTCCATTATGCTGCGGTCCATGAAGGCTCCCGGATCCCCTTCAT
>DFNM01000056.1 GCA_002376045.1 Firmicutes bacterium UBA3567 | reverse complement strand
CGGTTGATGGCGGTTCTGTGAGAGGACGGTAAATGAATTAATCATTTGCCTCCTACTCGATTTCTCGTTTGTCAGCCCGGCTGAGCCATGCTAGCTGGTAAAGATCCGGCATTGGTTTTATTATTAGATTCAGTTACAAATTTTCAAAACTTACAAAATAACCGCTAAAATCCCCTAACATATATCTTTCAGTGCGATGACCCGACTTTGGAGATACTCTTCAAAGGCTTTGCGGGGTAGAACAAAAATTTCCTCACTGTTTAGCGGTTCTTCTGGCGGAAATTGATATTCTTCAATTTGATCTCTGTCTCTGTATAGCCATCCATGAAAAGATCGATGATCTTTTCAGCATGGCTTAAGTTTGAGTTTCGAAAAATACCACAATTAAACACAAATTTTATTTATTAAAAATTTGTAAGCCTACTTGATTTTTTGTAAATTGTATATTATATTTATTATCGGAAGCGAAAATTTAAAGATAAGGGAAAGGGGGGGAATGAACTGGGGGCAAAATCTATTGATAATAATATTCATCCAATACTTAAAGCATTTCTGCCTGTGGTAAAGGGTCTGTCCAGGACACTGGGTAAGCATTATGAGATCGTGCTGCATGATGTTTCTAAAACGGAGTCATCAGTTATAGCCATTGAAAACGGACACATTACGGGAAGAAAGGTTGGTTCACCGGTAACGGATTTCCTGCTGGAATTAATCAGCATGAATGAAAAAAACGGAAAGGATATGGAGTTGAATTACATCACCAGGACAAAAGATGGTAAAAGGCTTAAATCCTCTACTATTTTGATTAAAGATGACAGGGGACAAGTTATAGGATGTCTCTGCATCAATCTAGATTTGACTGCTGTGGAGGTATCCAAAAAGTTTCTGGAAGAAATTTCGAAAATTGAGACGGAAGATTCCTCTGAGAACTTTTCAGAAAATGTAGAAGATTTCCTTAAAATGATCATTCAGAAGAGCCTGGCTACTGTAGATAAACCTGTATCACTGCTGACCAGGGAAGAAAAACTAAAGATTGTGGAATATTTGAAAAAGAACAATGTGTTTAACATAAAAGGGGCAGTGGATGCTGTTGCGAAGGAATTAAATGTATCCAGGTACACCATATACAACTACATTGATGAAATCAATGCATCCACCGGCAGCAAGTAGTGTTTCACCTGAAAAAAATCTTAGATCTGGGGGGAAATTGATGAAAAAGCGTTTTAAAGCTGAACCGTTTAAAATTAAGATGGTGGAACCCATAAAGCAGATTCCCTATGAAGAAAGGGTTGCGGCTTTAAACAGAGCGGGTTACAACCTGTTTGCATTAAAATCCGATGAGGTATACATTGACCTTCTTACTGACAGCGGAACGGGAGCTATGAGTGATAACCAGTGGGCCGGCCTCATGCTGGGTGATGAATCATATGCCGGCAGCAGGAACTACTACCATCTAGCTGATACCGTGAAGGACATTTTCGATTACGATTACACCATCCCCACCCATCAGGGCCGGGGTGCTGAACAGGTTTTGTTTCCTCTTCTAATCGAAGAAGGCCAGTATGTTATAAGTAATATGCATTTTGACACCACCAAAGCCCATGTGGAACTTGCAGGAGGTCGTGCCGTCAACTTTGTGATTGAAGATGCCTATGATACTGAGAAGTACCACCCCTTTAAGGGGAATTTCGATGTAGAGAAAATGGAAGCCTTCATTAAGGAAAAAGGTAAAGATAAAATCGCTTTTATAATCATCACCATCACATGCAACAGTGCCGGTGGTCAACCTGTATCAATGGAAAACATAAAAGAGGTTTCTGAGGTTGCTAAAAAATATGGAATCACAGTTATTATCGATGCGGCAAGGTATGCTGAAAACGCCTACTTTATTAAAACCAGGGAAAAAGGTTATGAAGACAGGTCAATAAAAGAGATTGTAAGAGAAATGTTCAGCTATGCCGATGGATTTACCATGAGTGCCAAAAAAGATGCCATTGTCAACATCGGAGGGCTTATTGGTATTAAAGACGATGAAGAGCTGTTCAACAAAGCCAGAGCAAGGCTTGTCCCCCTGGAAGGGTTTGTAACCTATGGGGGTCTTGCTGGAAGGGATATGGAAGCCCTTGCCAGAGGTCTTAAAGAAGGAATTGAATATGATTACCTGGAGTACAGAATCAGTCAGGTTGAGTATCTGGGTAACAGATTGAGAGAAGCAGGAGTTCCCATTCAGTACCCTGTAGGGGGGCATGCGGTGTTTGTAGATGCCAGGAAGATGCTGCCCCACATACCCTACTATCAGTTCCCCGCTCAGGCCCTGGGCAATGCCCTATATCTGGAAGCAGGAGTGAGGGGTGTGGAAATAGGTTCATTCCTGCTGGGAAGAGACCCTGATACCGGAGAACAACTGGAATCACCCCTTGAGCTGTTAAGGTTAACCATCCCCCGTAGAGTATACACCAACAACCACATGGATGTGGTAGCAGATGCCTTAATCAGCATAAAGGATAAGGCACATACTCTGAAAGGACTCGAAATAGTGTATGAACCGAAGGTGTTGAGGCACTTCACTGCCAGATTAAAACCTGTTGGAGAATAAACTTCGAACGCATCTTCAACACCCGATTGCAAATAACACCTTCTGCCATGCTGGACCAAGAGCAATCAAGTAAGGAGGTGTTCAGTTTTACCAGAAGAAAAAGAGGAACGTAAACCGGGTTGTTATTATTAGCATGCTTTTAATTGGGAAGGAGGAACAATATTGAAAAGGTACATGCCTGAGCCGTACAGGATTAAATCCGTTGAACCACTGAAAATTCTTTCAAGAAAAGAAAGGGAGGAAGCCATTAAGAGAGCGGGGTACAATACATTTCTGCTGAGATCAAAAGAAGTATATATAGATCTCCTGACAGATAGTGGGACCAATGCCATGAGTGACAATCAATGGGCGGGGTTAATGCTAGGAGACGAAGCATATGCAGGCAGTGAAAGTTTTTTTCATTTGGAAGAAGCCGTAAGAGATGTATTTGGATTCCATTATGTGGTGCCCACTCACCAAGGCCGGGGTGCAGAGAACCTTCTTTCGCAGATTTTAATAAAGCCAGGGAACTACATTCCAAGTAACATGTATTTTACAACTACCAGGGCTCACATGGAGCTTAATGGTGGTATATTTGTGGATGTCATCATTGATGAGGCCCATGATCCAACGAGAAGTGATGTTCTTTTTAAAGGGAATGTAGATCTTGATAAATACGAGGCTTTAATAAATAAAGTAGGAGCTGAAAAAATCCCATATATCTGTGTGGCTGTTACTGTCAATATGGCTGGTGGTCAACCTGTGAGCATGGAGAATCTGAAACAGGTTTATGAGCTTTCGAAAAAGCATGGTATTAGGGTAATATTTGATGCAACAAGATGTGTAGAGAATGCGTATTTCATCAAGAGCCGTGAAAAAGGTTATGAAGATAGAACCATAAAAGAGATACTGAGGGAGATGTTTTCCTATGCTGATGGTTGCACGATGAGCGGTAAAAAAGACTGTATTGTCAATATAGGCGGGTTCCTTGCCCTCAATGATGAAGAATTATACCGCAAGGCCTGCAGCCTGGTAGTTGTGTATGAGGGTATGCCAACTTACGGCGGAATGTCGGGGAGAGATATGGAGGCTATGGCGCGTGGAATTTATGAAGCATTAGACTACAATTATATTAAGCATAGAGTAGAACAGGTTAGATATCTGGGTGAACAGCTGGCTGAAGCTGGAATTCCCATTGTTCAGCCCATTGGTGGCCATGCAGTTTTTATAGATGCCAGGAGATTTCTTTCACACCTTGTTCAAGATCAGCTACCAGCCCAGGCCCTGGCTGCAGCCATATATGTGGATTCGGGTGTTAGAACCATGGAAAGGGGAATAGTCTCAGCAGGCAGAGATAAAGATGGAAAGAACCGGTATCCAAAACTGGAATTGGTGCGTCTGACAATCCCAAGAAGGGTATATACCTATGCTCATCTTGATTACGTTGCGGATTCGATTATCAGCCTTTACCAGAACAAGAATGCAATAACAGGATTAAAATGGGTCTATGAACCTCCTGTACTTAGATTTTTTACTAGCAGATTTGAACCTATATAGTATTTACCATTAGGTCATTTGACCGGTTATATAACATATATTCGTCTTTAAAAACCTATCAATATCAACAACATAAGTGAAAGTGGCCAGTCAAGGGCGTTGTAGAGAGGTAAAGCCCTTTACCCTATCATACCCTGAAAACATCTCATCTACCAAGGCTGGCCGCTTTGGCTTGACTCCCGGATTGGCTGACCAAGCTGCCGTTTAAGCTCTGTAGATTTATTATCCTGTTGTGCATCCATACATTAAAAGGCGACTCTGGACGTCCTAACCCCGAACCTACACTCGCCTTCGACTTTGTTAACCCTGGTTAGCCCTTGAATCAAGGCGCTACACTGAAATCGGTTAGCACTAGCGTATATTTTCATCCTTTTGATGGTGCTGCAGATGTAGCATGTATGTCTTGACAGGGCCATGGAAGTTGAAAAATTAATAAAAATAAGTTTTTGATAGTTTTTTAGGAGGACAGATATCCTTATTTTATAAGCTGAAACTGGCAAAACCTAAGCTCAAATAACCGTTTATCTCAGGCTTGTCTTGTTATTGTTTTTACCATAAACTGTCTTCGGGGTGTGGTAATGTAGATATTAATGCACAGGAAAATTTTTGAATAATTCAAAAGTTTTACAACAACCCAGTAACGCATCTTCAGCGAAGAAGAACCAAAAATTTTAAAAAACGGAGGTTGATGCAATGAGCAAAAAAGTTGGAATAACTGCAAAAAATTGTCCGGCTGCTATCGGCCCTTACTCTCATGCAATAAAAATAGATAACCTGATTATAACCAGCGGCCAGATACCCTTAACCCCTGAGGGTGAACTGGTAAGTGATGATGTGCAGGAACAGACCCGACAGTGTTTGGAAAACATCAAAGCCATACTGACAGAAGCTGGTAGTGATATGAACAGTGTGGTCAAATGCACCATCTTTATAAAGGATATGAATGAATTCTCTAAGGTTAATGAAGTCTATCAAGAGTATTTCGAAAAACCCTATCCAGCCCGCAGCTGTGTAGAGGTGGCCAGACTGCCTAAAGACGTAAAAGTTGAAATCGAGGCTATAGCCCTGGTGAAATAAAAGATTTAAAAAGACCGCAGGAAGAAAGTTTCCTGCGGTTTTTTGTTTACAATCTATACTGTTTGACAAGGCTTTTTAACAGTTCGATCTGCTTTTTACCAAGACACCCTTGGTTAAATCTCCACTGCCAGTTTCCTCTGGAACTACCTGGAACATTCATTCTGGCACTGCTGTCAAGACACAGTATATCCTGAAGGGGAATTATCACTTTTTTGGCCTTACTGCTATAAGCAATTTTTATAAAACCAACACAGATTTCCTCCTCTGACATTTTTTCAGGTTCTGTATCCAAATAGCGTTTAATCAATTTCATTATTCTGGGAGTTTTCAATGCTACGTTTTTATACCACCCAAGAATTGTGTCATTGTCATGAGTTCCCGTGTAGAGCACTGTATCCTCTTCAGAAAGGGCCTTGAGCAGCTCCCTTTCCCCACCTTCAAAGGCGAACTGCAGCACTTTCATCCCGGGGAAACCGAATTTTTTCCTTAATGCTATCACATCTTCCGTTATAAATCCCAGGTCTTCTGCTATCAAAGGAAGCCTGTCCAGGTGTTTTTCCACAGTTTCGAAGAAATCTTCGCCGGGCCCCTTTACCCATCTGCCTTTAACGGCTGTTTTTTCCCCCGCAGGGACTTCCCAGTAGGCTTCAAAACCCCTAAAATGATCTATTCTCACAAAATCCGCAACTTCAAGAGCCTTTTCCAGCCTGTTTCTCCACCACAAATAATTATCCTGTTTCATTTTATCCCACCTATAAATGGGATTTCCCCACAGCTGGCCCGTTTTGCTGAAATAATCTGGTGGGACGCCCGCTATCACTATGGGGTTTCCCGAAGAATCCAATTTGAAGAGATGACGTTCTTTCCAGACATCACTGCTGTCATATGAAACATATATGGGAACATCACCGATAATCTTGACTCCCTTTTTGTTGGCATAGTTTTTTAATTGCCTCCACTGTTTAAAGAAGGTGTACTGCAGGAATTTGTGATAGCGGACCCTGTCGTTTAGAAGCCTTTCATAATCCTGTATGGCTTTTTCATTTCTGTTTGCTATTGAGCTTTCCCAGAGATTCCAGGGAAGCCCGTTAAAGTGTTCCTTTAATGCCATGAAAAGGGAGTAATCATCCAGCCAGAATTTGTTTTCTTCGAGAAAAGAAAGGTAATCCCTTTTGGATGCCGAACTTTCCTCAAACCTTTTAAATGCCTTTCTTAGGATTTTCTCCTTGTAGTGGGTGACAGCAGCAAAATCAACCCTATCGGGGGGAAAGACAGCCTCCTCTATTTCCCTGTCAACCAGCAGTCCTTCTTCCGCCAGTTTATCGATGCTTATCAGGAGGCTGTTGCCTGCAAAAGCAGATAACCCCTGGTAAGGGGACCAGCCGTAACCAATGGGGTTTAGGGGTAATATCTGCCAGAATGTCTGGTAGCTCTGTTGTAGAAAATCAACGAATTTGTATGCTTCCTTTCCCATATCTCCGATTCCGTAACTGGATGGAAGGGAAGTGGGGTGAAGAAGGATGCCACATTGTCTACTATCTGTCATCAGTATCCTCCTTTTTCTGCGTGATAAGCTTTCCTTCTAAAGGTTTGATTGTAAGCATTAGTATTTTGGTTGATATCATATATCCCTATTCAGCAAATCAACAAATTTTTGATTACAATACCTCCCTGGATTTATTTTGAGCTTTTTTCCATCCCTTGAAAACAGAAGAGTATTACTGTTTTCAAAAAATTTACGTCGAATTTTGGCAGGATTATGTTTATTTCTATAGAATGTTAAATCCAAGAATTTAATTCAAGGAAAGATGTTTATGAGGAAAGTATTAATACCACTTCTGGTAATATCGATAATAGTAATTTTTGTATTTAGCAGTAGCAATTATATCTTCGCAGTTCCTGAAATAGAGCGTTCAATAAGAATAGGGGCAGATAATCATCTGCCACCGTATTCTTATGTAAATGATAATGGAATATTTAAAGGTTTTTATATTGATATAATGAGAGCCATTGCAATAGAAATAGGTATAGATGTTGAGCTTCATCCTATGCCCTGGTATCAACTTAAAAATGATTTAAACAATAATCGAATCGATGCAATAATTGGTATGAATGTGAGCACACAGGACACTGCTGTGGTAGTATCAGATCCTTTTTTGACGAGTTCTGAAACAATTTTTGTCAGAATAGATAACAAGTATATAGTAAATATTGAAGACCTGAAAAATGTTAGAGTTGCAATCCATAGAGGAAATATACCGCAAAACTTATTGAAACAATTGGATCCTAATAGGATAGAGTATGTAGAAAACCAACAACAGGGAATTCAGAAGATGATGATGGGAAAAGTGGATGCATTTATAGGAGATAGATTATCAGGATTATATACGATTCAGAAGTGGAAACAGGAGAATTTTATAAAAATCGTAGGTGATCCGATAAATAAGCGAAGTTATGGAATCGCGGTAAGAAAAGAGGATAAAGAATTAATAAAGCTGTTTAATAAAGGTCTTCAAGCGATTAAAGCAAACGGAACTTATGATAAAATCTATAAAAAATGGTTTGGAGAGACTTTAAATCCCAATATTAGATTGATGAAAAAAATTATAACAGTTACAGGTCTGATATTATTTTGTGTTGGTATTGTTATTTTGGTAATTCTTCGATGGAATACTGCTTTAAAAAAAGAGGTAAAAAAGAGGACTGTGCAGTTGGATAAAGCAAACAAACAGCTTCTCGAACAGAAAAAGCAGTTAGAAAATGAAGATAAATTCAAAGAAGAAATTTTAAACAGTGTGCTTTCCGGAATTATTACGATTAATAAAGATAAAAGAATTACCTTTATAAATTCCAGTGGATCGGATGTTTTTGGAACTTCCAAAGATAAAATGCTTGGTGAAAAAATAGATAAGACAATTTTGTGTAATTTTTTTGATAGTGAAAAACTTGATAAGGTGTTAAAAAAAGGTAATTATTACAAAAACCAGGAGATAGAAATCAATCATAATAATGTTAAAAAAATTCTAAATTATAATCTTTATCCCCTTATAGAAAAGAATATGGACATTACTGGAGCTATTATAAGTTTTAAAGATATTACTCAAGAAAAACAGATGCAGGCAGAATTAGCAAGGAAGGATAAAATACAGGCCCTTGGTCTAATGGTATCGGGTATTGCTCATGAGATTCGCAACCCATTAACAACTATAAAGACTTTTATAGATTTAATACCGTACAAAATAGACAACAAAAATTTTAGAAACAAGTTTATGGAACTGGTTCCCAATGAAATAAATCGGCTCAACAATATAATCACTGAACTGCTGGAATATTCCAGCCCTAAAAAACCCGACAAACAGATCATACAAACTAAAGCAATGTTTCAACACATATATATTCTATTTTCAAAACAGTTTAGGGATAAAGAAATTGATTTTGCGCTTGAAGTTAATGATGATTCCCGAATATACGCTGATAAAAATCAAATAAAACAGGTGTTTATAAACATAATATTAAACAGTTTGGAAGCTGTTTCAAAGGGTGGTAAAATCAGAGTTTCTTCGGAAACTACAAATGGAGTTACGGGTATAATTATTGAAGATAATGGTTGTGGTATTTCGAAAGAAAATTTAGATAAGGTTATGGATCCATTTTTTACTACAAAAAGCAAAGGTACAGGTTTAGGTCTGTTTATTTGTTACCAGATTCTTAAGGAAAACAATGGGAATATAGATATTGAGAGCCGATTAGGAGAAGGAACAAAAGTAACAGTTAAATTACCTTCAAAAGCAGATAACAGAGGTGATCAGATTGAATAAAATTTTAATTATAGATGATGAGAAATCCATTTGCACATCCCTCGAATTTGCTTTAGAAGATGATTATGTTGTAATGAGCTGTCAGAATCCGATAGATGGTTTAGAAATAATAAAGAGTGAAGATATAGATTTAGTTCTTTTAGATTTGAAAATTGGAGAATTCGATGGTATTTCAACCCTTAGAAAGATAAAAAAAATTAATAATAACATAGTTGTTATTATAATGACGGCTTATGGAAGCATAAAATCTTCCGTAGATGCAATGAAAGCAGGAGCCTATTATTATATTACAAAACCTATAGATATTGAAGAATTAAAGCTTTTGATTTTAAAGGCCCTGGACTATGTGAATTTAAACAATCAGGTAAAACGTCTAAATGATCAATTAAATAAAAAGTACAGTATTGAAGGGATAATAGGAAAATCGAAGAAGATACAGAAGGTTTTTGAACTTATTGAAAAAGTAAAAGATATTGATTCCAATATTTTAATAACCGGGGAGAGCGGAACCGGCAAAGAGTTAGTGGCAAAAGCCATTCATTATCAGGGAAAAAGAAAAAACAACTGTTTTGAAGTTGTAAATTGTGCAGCAATTCCTTCACAACTTTTAGAGAGTGAGCTTTTTGGTTATGAAAAAGGTGCTTTTACCGGGGCCGTACATAATAAAAAGGGCAAATTTCAAATAGCAGAAAAAGGAACAATATTTTTGGATGAAATAGGAGAAATGGATTTAGCACTACAATCTAAATTATTGAGAGTTCTGCAAGAAAAAGAGATAACGCCATTGGGATCAAACAAAAAACAAAAAATTGATGTTAGAATAATCGCAGCAACAAACAAAAATCTGGAAAAGGCCATTGAAGAAGGAAGCTTCAGAGAAGATCTATTTTATAGACTTAATGTTATAACTATAGGATTACCTCCTTTAAGAGAGAGAAAGGAAGATATACCTCTGCTGGTAGAACATTTTATTAATAAGTATAACAAAAATTTCAAAAAAAATGTTAAAGGGATTGATCCTGCTGCATTAAAGATGTTAGAAAACTATGATTATAAAGGAAATATCCGGGAACTGGAAAACATAATTGAAAGAGCGGTTGCTCTAACAAATTCTAATAGAATCACGTGTAAGGATTTATCACCAACAGTTTTAAATACTACAAGAAATTGTGAAAATAATAATATAATACCAGTATATATTGGGGAAGACCTTAGAACAATTGAGAAAAAAGTTATTCTCGAGACACTAAAAAGAAATGATAACAATAAAAGCAGGACAGCAAGAATATTGGGAATCACAGAAAGAACATTGAGAAACAAATTGAAAGAATATAGAAAAAAGCAAAAAAATTAGGGATCGGAATTTTTTTCACAATAGAAAAACTAAACTGGAAAAAATTCATTGTTAAGAATTTTTAAACGGAATTTTTTTCTAAATTAAGGGAAACAAATAGAGGTTTCAATTGTAGGAAATCTCTATTTTTTATTTATTTATGGGGATGTTTCGTGGTTTTACTGACTTTTGTTTTTTTGCATTAAATTGGTATGAAAATTGCTTATTAATTTATAACAAATAAGATATGTGTTTTAGTTTAATGTTTGGGAGGTGATGTTAAGATATAGTGTTGAACGTTCTAAAACAAATTAAAAAGTCTCAAAATTATGATCAAAAGGGGGTTTTTGTTTTGAAAAAAATCGGTAGAATGCTGGCACTGGTAATGTTGGTAATTTTGTTTGTGGTATTGGTAGTTGGCTGTGGTGGCCAAAACACGTCATCAACAAATAGTGAGACCAAAGAAGAAAGTACAGATAAAAAAGAAGAAGTTAAGAGAATCTCTCTGGCAACTGGTGGGACAGCCGGAACATACTATCCTGTAGGTTCAGGAATAACTGCTATTATCACTAAATATGTTGACGATATAGAAGCAACAGCAGAATCCACAGGGGCATCTGTAGCTAATTTAAAAATGATAAGAGACGGCAAAATTGATATGATTCTTGCGGCTTCAAATACTGCTTATGCAGCCTACAGCGGCGAACAACCTTTTGATGACAAACCCGTTGGGAACATACGAGGGATTGCAGCCCTGTATCCGGAAATATTCCAATTTGTAGTATTAAAAGATTCAGGTTTAGAGAAAGTAAGTGACTTAAAAGGCAAAAAAGTTGCAGTAGGTGCTCCGGGGAGTGGAACAGAACGAACAGCAAAAATGCTGCTTAAAGCCCATGGTATTACTTATGATGACATTGAACCTCAATTCTTAAAGTTTGGTGAAGCAATTACAGCCTTAAAAGATAGATTAATAGATTGTGCCATTATCGGTTCTGGTATTCCAACTTCTGCTGTTGTAGATGCATCAGCAAGTCTGGATATTAATCTTTTGGAGGTTGACAAAGACGTAATGGATGAGTTTTTGAAAAAAGTCAATTTCATGAGATTAGAAACAATTCCTGAAGGAACTTACAATGGTGTAAACAAAGATGTTCTGACAATAGCAAGTCCTGCCCTCTTAATTACCCATGAAAAGATGGATGATGAAATGGTTTATGGAATCACTAAAGCATTGTTTGAACACATTGATGAACTGGAAAGGGTACATGCTCAGGGCAAAAACATTAAGCTTGAAAATGCTCTGAAGGCCATGTCAATTCCTCTTCATCCTGGAGCAGAAAAGTATTATAAAGAGGTTGGATTGTTTGTTGACTGATTAAAAACGGGCGCCTCATGAAGGGGTGCCCCCCTGATTTATCTGGAGTTGATGGTATGAAAAGAAACAAGGTTTTAGGTTTGATATTTGTAATATCACTATTAATTTTGTATGTTCTATTGCGGCCGGTGAATGTTCTAGTTATTAAAAACTACCATGATAACCAAATATTATTTCGAAAGAAAATCAAACCGGGTTATTCATTTGCTACATTGATAAAACATTCGGTTCACAAATCTCCAGTATTCGAATACTATCAGGTTGACAGAAACGGAACCATTTTGATTAAGGGCACAGCCTTTCAGGATTTGGGGTGGGGTGTTCCCTCAACCTTTGATTATGATTTCAGGTTTGAAGATGACATGATGGTTATTACAAATATAAACAAACCTATTGAGTTTTTGCCTTTTAGAGTAAGCTATATAGCCGAACCCCATTTAATACTCAATAAAGAAAGAGATATAGATTTGACGAAGATAGTGGACAATTATGAAAGAATTGATGTTATGATAGAAAAAGTTCCTTATTTTATATATATATTAAGGGGTGAAGTTGATGTTTTTTAGGAAAAGACGTGTAAATGATAACTTAAATTCTAAACAGCAGATAAAACGATCAAATGGGGAATCGAAAAAAACGCGAAATCTCAAAGGAGTTGCTCTAAAAATTTTTATTATAATGGCTGTAACGATGTCTCTATATCACCTGTATTCATCAGGTATTAAGATGCTGCCTCAGCTGCAGCACAAAGCAATTCACCTTTCAATGGCACTGGCGTTGACGTTTTTTATTTACCCCGCAACAAAAAAACAAAAAAACAAATTACCATGGTATGATATCCTGTTTATAGTTTTAAGTCTCCTAATTGGAGCTTATATAACAATAGATTACATGAATATTGTGTATAGACTGGGTGATCCAAATACCCTTGATCTTGTTTTGGGTGGAATAGCACTTATTTTGGTTATGGAAGCAACACGTAGAACGATGGGATGGCCCCTGGTGATAGTGGCATTGGTATTTCTAACATATGCCGCTTTTGGTAATTTGCTTCCGGGTCAATTGGGCCATAAGGGTTATTCAATTTCGAGAATAATTGAACACATGTTTTTGACTTCGGAGGGAATATATGGAGTGGCAATTTATGTAACATCAACCTTTGTATTCGTTTTTATACTATTGGGAGCATTTTTAGCGGAAACCGGAGGCGCTCAGGCTTTTATAGATCTGGCTTTTTCCATCACCGGCCGATTCAGAGGAGGTCCGGCTAAAGCAGCGGTTGTAGGAAGTGGTTTGATGGGGACAATTTCAGGGAGTTCCTTTGCCAATGTTGCGGGGACAGGTACGTTTACCATTCCTTTGATGAAGAGTGTTGGATACAAACCGGAATTTGCCGGGGGTGTAGAAGCGGCTGCTTCTTCTGGAGGGCAGATAATGCCGCCTATAATGGGTGCAGCGGCTTTTATAATGGCAGAAATGACAGGAGTGCCCTATGGAAAACTGATTATACATGCAGCGATCCCGGCAGTTTTGTACTATTTCTCAGTGTTTTTGATGGTTGATTTGGAAGCGGCTAAATTAAAGCTCACTGGTTTATCAAAGGATGAAATCCCCAATTTTTTTGAGATTTTAAAAAGAGGAGGCTTTCTATTACTTGCCCCATTAAGTATTTTTTATATGCTTATTACCGGTTATTCACCCATAAAAGCTTCATTTATAACGGTGATTTTCGTAATTGTAGTAAGCACATTTAGAAAAGAGACTCGATTAAATTTCCAAAAATTTATCAATGCACTGGAAAAAGGAGCAAGGGCTTCTCTCAGTTTGATTGCAGCGTGTGCCGTTGCAGGGATAGTAGTTGGGTCAGTTACCTTAACGGGTCTCGGTCTAAAGTTTGCTGACTTGATTGTTACCCTTGCAAGTGGTCAGTTGTATCTCGCTCTCATTTTAACTATGTTGGCTTCCATAATTATGGGAATGGGGATGCCGACAGCACCTTTATATATAATTTTGGGATCAATGGTTGCACCGGCATTGGTACAGATGGGAATTCCAGTGGTTGCAGCTCATCTATTCATTTTTTACTTTGGTTGTTTTGCTGCTGTAACTCCTCCTGTAGCTTTGAGTTCCTACTTAGCAGCAGCCATTGCTAAGGCCGAACCTGTTAAAACGGCTTTAACGGGTCTGAAATTGGCCATGGCGGCTTTCATACTGCCATTTGTGTTCTCATTATCTCCTGAATTACTTTTAATAAATACTTCTCCAGTTAAAATTATAAGAGTTTTAATTACAGCTTCATTGGGAGTGATTGCGCTAGCAAGTGCTCTTGAAAATTATTTATTAATTCGGCTTAGATTTATAGAGCGTTTGATGCTATTTATTGCAGCAGTAATCCTGATAAAGCCCGGTTTGTCAACTGATATACCAGGTTTAATTATTTTAATAATAGTGATGATATTGAAGTATTTTGAAACCAGAAAAATGAAAAAAGAAGAAATAGAGGTGGGGTAGGTATGAAAAGCATTGCAATTTTAGGTGCAGGCAATGGTGGAGCTTCAATGGGTGCGTATTTGTCTCTTAAGGGACATAAGGTTAAGCTTTATGACAAATTTGTTGAAGTAATTGAACCAATACAAGCAGCTGGAGGCTTAAAACTTAAAGGGATATCTCTTAATGGGTTTGCAACCTTTGATAAAATATCCACTGATATAAAAGAGGTTATCGAAAATTGTGAATTTATTATGGTGGTTACTCCTGCTTTTGCTCACAAAGAGTTGGCGGAGCTGTGTGCCGAACATTTAGAGGATGGTCAAATTATTGTACTGCATCCAGGGCGTACAGGAGGTGCTTTGGAATTTTACAATATAGTCAAAAAGAAAAATCCTGCCGCAAAAGTAAGTATTGCCGAGGCGCAAACTCTAATATATGCTTGCAGGAAAACCGGCCCGGCAGAAGCTACCATATATGGAATCAAGAAAAAAGTTTTTGTTTCTGCTATACCTTCAAAAGAAACCAATAAAGTCATTGAAAAACTAAATGAATTATTCAGCGAATTTGTTCCTGCTGAGAATGTCATTGAAACAAGTTTATTGAACTTTGGTGCAGTTTTTCATCCTGCTCCAAGCCTATTGAATATTGCTAGAATAGAATTCAAGGAGGATTTTGAATATTATCATCAGGGAATATCCCCATGTGTCGGAAAGGTTTTAGAAAAGATTGATATGGAAAGAATAGCGGTTGCCAGAGCTTTTGGGGTGAAAACTTTATCGACAATCGAGTGGCTAAAAGAAGCTTATGGAATAAAGAACGGTGATATTTACAATGTTGTTCAAAAGATTAAGGTATATTCAGGGATAAAAGCACCCAAAAGTCCAACAGCTCGATATATAACAGAAGATGTTCCCATGAGTTTAACACCCATATCAGAATTGGGGAAATTAGCTGGTGTAGCAACACCCGTTATCGATATTATCATTCGAATGGCTTCAATTATGCATAATACTGATTATAGAAAAAAGGGACGGACATTAAAGAGAATGGGGATTGACAAATTCAATAAAGATACTGTTCTGGAATATGTAAATGGAGGTTAAGCTTTATTTATTTTAATAAGCAATTGATTGGAGGCAAAAAATGAGCAAGGTAAAATTTATTTATCTAAACCAAAGGGAAGTAATAGAGTGCGGTGGCCTTGATATGGTTAAAACCATCGAGGATGTGGAACTAGTTTTTAAATTACATAATGAAGGCAAAACCATTTTGCCCGCAAAAGTAGCATTAAGATGGGGAGACATTCATTCAGAGGAAACGCGGGGGCGAATTAACGCAATGCCTGGTTATGTGGGAGATAAAATAGACATTGCGGGTATCAAGTGGATTGCCAGCGCACCTCAGAACCCTTTTAAATACGGGCTTCCAAGAGCATCAGCAATCATAATATTAAATGATCCGTATAAAGGTATACCTGTGTGTATAATGGATGGAACGGTAATCAGTGCTATGCGTACAGGAGCAGTAACAGGGGTTGCAGTGAAATATTTGGCCAGAAAAGATTCTGAAGTAGTAGGGTTAATAGGTGCAGGAACACAAAATAAAACCCAATTGATGGCACTAAAAACTGTTTTAAAAGAATTAAAAGAGATCAAGGTCTATGATCTGATTCAGGAAAGGTCAGAAAAATTTGCTGAAGAAGCATATGAGGAAATGCAAATTGATGTTGTGGCTGTAAATTCAGCCGAAGAAGCAGTTAGGGGTTCTGATGTTGTTGTAACTGCAACCACATCATCAACACCTCTAGTTAAATCCAAATGGGTTGAAAAAGGGATGTTGATAGTAAATGTTGGAGGATATGAATCAGAATTTGATGTTCTTAAGAAAGCGGATAAAATTGTTGTTGATGACTGGTATCAGGTAAAACACAGGGCTACACAAACTACTGCCATAATGTTTAATGAGGGAGAACTTAAAGATGATGATATTTATGCAAATCTTGGAGCTATAGTTAGTGGGGATAAACCAGGAAGAGAAAGGGATGAAGAATTAATATTCTTTAATCCCGTTGGCATGGCTGCTGAAGATATAATTGTTGCTCATCGTATTTTCCAAACAGCTAAAAAAGAAGGAAAAGGAGTAGCACTGGAGTTATGGAATATACCCCAATGGGTATAAGGCTTGAAGCTAAAATAAAAAAACAAATTAGTTTAATAAAGAGAGCGATAAAAGGTTATTTCTATTTTTTTCAAAGCATAATTTTGGAGTATAGACAAAACATAATTTTGGGAGGTGCTTTAATTGAAAGTGGCGAAGAAAGCCACCTGGGCTGTTTTGGGTTTAGGAACTGCAGTAGCTGCTATGGGAGGCTGGCTGCTGAGAGGCAGGTTAAAGCCCGGTGGGGTAAGTTTTGGTTTGACCCGCATTATACTGGGAACCCTTGATATGCTTCGCCCTACAATGCGACGATAGCACTATCTCCCTAAAGTGCCGGGAAATCCCGGCGCTTTTGCTATTTATAGAAGCAGAATTTGATTTTTTTATCATTATGGAAAAAGAAGGAAAATAATTGCGAACATCAAATATAATACAAAAAACTTCGTTGAGCAAAATTAACTATAGTTTGATAGGGGGTTTTAAAAGCATGAAGATGATAGAAGCAGTAGTTGCGAAAATTGAAAGGGACAGGGCTGTTTTGCTGTTGGGGGAAGAGAGATACAGGGTTGATATTCCTCTTAAGTTTCTGCCTGATAATGTTAAAGAATCGGATGTTGTGCGCCTCGATTTTGTAATAGAGAGAGAAGAAGCCCGAGAACACGTTAAGAGAATTAAGCAAATTATTAGACGATTACAGGCAAGGTGATTCCTTGTTTTTTTATATGAAAAAAGTTATAAAATAAAAAGGAAAAAGATGTTAAAAGTTGAATATAAATACTAAAATAGTGTTTTGCTAATTTTTTTAGAAAGGGAAAAGATATGAACAAAAACGAATTGTTGAAACGGCCTGGAATTATATAAAAGAACGAAACCATCGTGCATATTGAAAGCGGGGGAGTTCCGTTCTTTTTTGTTTATTAAAGGCCTTATGAAATCAAAGGTTTAAGAGTCTAATTTAACTTCCCCACTGCTTTCGTTACCAATTGCTGAAATTCTTACTGGATAAGGGCGGGGAAATTTTCGCTCCAAAGGTGGGTAAAAAGTTAAAAAAGATGGGAGGGACAACGGTGGATATTTTAATCAAAAACGCTTTTTTGCTTACCATGGAGGGTCCGGGAGTGGGTTTGATAGAAGACGGTGCCGTTGTTGTTAAAGGCAACCTGATCCATGATGTGGGCAGTACAGATGAACTGACGAGGAAATATAAAGCTCACAGGACAATTGATTCGAAAGGCAAAGTTGTTATGCCTGGTCTCATTGATGGTCATATCCACACTGGATTGGCCTTGTTAAGAGGCATGGCTCAGGATACGTACCACTGGCTTCAGAAAGGGATCGGGCCTTTCAAACCCCATTTTACCCGGGATGATATTGTTAAGGGTTCAATGATGAATATTCTGGAAGGCCTGAAGGCGGGTACAACCACATTCTGTGATTATGATTACCCTATGACGGAGATTGCACACAACTACCTGAAAATCGGTGTCAGAGCAAGGCTTGCAGCTACCATGAACGAGTTCCCTCCTGATTTGCACAGGTTGAATATAGGAGAACTTTATCCCTTCGACCCTTCCATAGGGGAACACATGCTCCAGGAAAATGTCAGATTGATGGAGGAGTGGCACGAACGGGGGAACGGCAGGATAACCTGTGTTTTCGGTCCTCAGGGGCCGGATATGATGAGCAGGGAATTGATGTTGGAAGTAAAGAACCTCGCGGAAAAGTATGAGACGAAGATACACATGCATGTTGCTCAGGGAGACAGGGAAATAGACCAGATGATGAAACGGTATAACAAGAGATCCGTTGAGTTTCTGGATGAAATAGGATACCTCAATGAACGCCTAATGGCGGTGCACCTGACAGAAGCCACCAGGGAAGAGGCAGAACTTGTGGCCAGAAGGGGAGCTTCAATGCTTTATTGTGCCGGCAGCATAGGTATTATAGACGGGCTGGTTCCACCCGTAATGGAGTTTTTGAATGCAGGTGGGACAGCAGGCCTGGGTACGGATCAGGCGCCCGGTAACAACTGCAGCAATATGTTCAATGAGATGAAGTTTGCAGCCATATTAAATAAGGTAAAGAAATCGGATCCCACAGTTATGCCGGCATGGAAGGTCCTGCGGATGGCTACCATCGAAGGGGCAAGGGCCATTGGATTGGAGAAGGAAATCGGCTCCTTAAAACCCGGCAAGAAGGCAGATTTGATTATAGTTAATCTAAAAGAACCCGGCCTGTGTCCGGTAATAACCCATCCGGTAAGAAACATAGTACCCAATCTGGTATATTCAGCAAGGGGGCATGAGGTGGAAACGGTAATTGTTGATGGAAGCATAGTAGTGGAAAATAGAAAAGTCCTCACCGTTGAGGAAGAGAAAGTTGTTTACCAGGCCCAGAAGGCTGCTGAAGGGCTGGCAGCTCGAGCAGCTGAGGATTTTATGAAGTCAGGCACGAAAACAGTGAACATGATGGAGAAAGGCTATCTTTGATTGATTAATCAACTGTATAGGAGACGGGGGTTGCCCTTTATCCTATAAAAATATTAATGGAAGGGAGGTGAAATTTGTTTGTGGCTACATAATCCCAAAAAACTAAGAGAAATTCTATTTAGACTGGTTGAATGCCCCAGCATATCCGGTACAGCCAAGGAACTGGATATGGCTGAAACAGTGCACTCGATGTTATCAGAAATACCTTACTTCAAACGGTATCCAGAATGCTTACAGCTTAGGGAAATTGAAGGAGATAAATTAAACAGATGCTTTGTAGCAGCTCTTTTAAAGGGGAAGGGGAATAATACTGTAGTACTGCTGCATCATCATGATGTGGTAGATGTAGATGACTATGGTTCATTTAAGATGGATGCCTTTTATCCTGACAGAATAACTAAAAAATTGCGGTCATTGATGTTGCCTGAAGATGCCCGGAGAGATATGGAAAGCGGAGAATGGATTTTCGGCCGGGGTGTTATGGACATGAAAGCTGGAGCAGTGTTACAAATAGCACTCATTCACGATTACTCTCAAGTGAGTAATTTGGAGGGAAATATACTGCTGTTATCGGTTCCCGGAGAAGAAAGCAATTCGGAGGGGATGCTTGCCGCAGTGCCGTATTTAAACGAATTGAGGGAACAGTATGGCCTTGATTATGTTGCTGTAATAAACAGTGAACCTCATAGTATTGATGAAAAGGGTCTGCATGATATAACCATAGGTTCCATTGGTAAACTGCTTCCCGTGTTCTACTGCTTTGGCAAAGAGACCCATGCCAGCAGACCTTTTGAAGGGTTAAATTCCAGTTTGCTATTTTCCCTGGTTGAAACACTGATGGAAAACAATTTGGAGTTGTGTGACCAGGCTGAGGGAGAATTCAGCCCACCGCCCGTGAACCTGAAAAACAGAGACTTAAAAACTCATTATAATGTTACCACTCCTCAGGTTACCACAGGATATTTCAACGTGTTTACCATGCAGCGCTCAATTGATGAAATATTAAGCATTTTGAAAGATATTGCATACAGGGCTTTTGGAATGGCTTTAGAGATGCAGAGGGGAAGGGCAGAAAGGTATGCTGAGTTAACAGGAGAAAAAACAGCCCTACCTCCCTGGAAGCCCAATGTATATACCTTTGAAGAGCTTTACCAGTCTGCATATAAGGCAAGAGGAGAAAGTTTTAGAAAAGATATCGAAACATATATTGAAAGTTTAAAGGTGGAAGAAAAGGAAGAGAGAGAATTCACTATCAAACTTATAAATAGAGTTCATGATTATTGTCCTGATCGAAACCCCAAAATTGTCATTGGTTTTGCGCCACCATATTATCCCCACATTATAAATACGGGTAAAACAGATAAAGAAAGGTATTTGCTTAAAGTTGTTGATAAATTAAGAAATTATGGAAAGAAACAATATAATATAGAATTCAAACTGACCAGGGTGTTCAAAGGTATTACAGATTTAAGCTACTGCGGACTTCAGGATTCTGAAAACGTATTAAAACACTTAAAACCAAATATGCCAGCTCTCGGGCACGTATACACTCTTCCTATTGAAGAATTAAAAAAATTGGATGTGGCAGTAATAAATGTTGGACCTTTTGGTAGAGATTCCCACAGGTTTACCGAAAGGCTGCACTTGCCGTATTTTGAGAAAGTCGCTCCGTCTTTGTTAAAGCATGCTGTTGATGAGTTCTTTAATTTTAAGCTTAAGGAGGTTTGATTTATGGAATCTATACTGGGTAAAATCGTCAGTCTTTTGTGGGGCTGGCCTTTGCTGATTGGTGTAGTAGGTGTTGGATTGTATTTTACTTTAGGCAGCGGTTTCTGGCAGTTCAGGTGTTTCGGTCATGCTTTAAGGTACGTTTTTTCTAATATTAAAAGGGAAAAGATGGAAGGTGCAGGAATATTATCTTCCTTTGAAGCAGTCAGTGTAGCTACTGCTGGAGCCATCGGTGTTGGGAATATCGGCGGTGTTGCAAGCGCTATAGCCCTTGGAGGGCCGGGGGCTCTGTTCTGGATGTGGATTACTGCACTGGTTGGTATGATGACAAAAATGGTTGAGGTTACCCTGGCAGTGCATTACAGGGATAAACGCCCGGATGGTTCGACGTATGGCGGCCCTACATATTACCTTGAAAAAGGATGGGCTAAAGAAATGGGTTTGCCCGGATGGAGGATTTTAGCGGTTATTTTTGGTGTTGGGATATTTTCTACTTTTTTCCTGACCATGCAGACCTACACTGTCTCGGAAGCCATCAGTGTAACTTTTAACCTCAATCATTTAGGAGTTGCCACGGTTTATATATTCCTGCTGTGGGCAGTAGTTTTGGGAGGTATTCCCAGAGTTGGGAGATTTGCATCATACATAGTTCCCTTCATGGCTATGTTCTATGTGATTGCAGGCTTAATTATTATATTGATGAATGCTTCCCAGTTGCCTCAGGCTTTGGGCTTGATATTCAAACACGCCTTTACACCCACTGCGGCAATCGGTGGATTCGGTGGAGCCACCTTCGCAATGGCTGTAAGAATGGGAATAGCTAGAGGTGTTTACAGCAATGAAGCAGGGTGGGGCTCCTCGCCCATGGCCCATGCTACGGCAAGCGTTGACCATCCCGTTAAGCAGGGAATGTGGGGAATATTTGAGGTTTTCGTTGATACCATAATTGTCTGCAGCATAACCGGTCTTGTTATTGTAACTACTGGGGCATGGCAGACGGGTCTTTCAGGTGCGGAATTAACCCTTACAGCCTTTGAACGCGGAGTAGGTTACTGGGGTAAAGTTATTGTTACAATAGGGGTGTTCCTGTTTGGATGGACCACATCTACAGGATGGTACAGTTATTACGAAACCCTGCTGAGGCATGCCTTCCGCACCAACAAAAAAATCGAGGAGAGTCTTTTGAAAGTATACAAATACCTTTACCCTATTCCTGGATGGTCCATGGTGCTCTTTGCGACAACAGTGGGACTGCCTCCTGCCATTGTGTGGCTCTTTGCGGACATCACCACAGCTATACCTACATATGTAAACCTGATAGCCATATTAGGCCTGAGTGGGAAGTTCTTCCAGCTGCTTAGGGATTATAACAGCAAGTACCTTGGGTATTCTCCTATAAGTGATACACCAGTTAGGTTATTCTTTGAGGAATAATAGGCTTTATTTGGGGTGCTTCTGCACCCCGTGAACTTTTTTAAAAGGGGGTTTTGTAGCGTGGATGTTATTTTATACAATGGGAACATAGTGACCGTGGATAAAGATAATCCGCGGATAGAAGCAGTGGCCGTAAAAGGCAACAGAATTCGCTGTGTGGGGAAAAGTGAAGAAATCCTTGCTTTAAAAAACCCAGACACACAGATCGTAGATCTTGAGGGGAAAACGGTAGTGCCGGGATTTAATGACAGCCACATGCATCTTCTAAGCTACGGCCTGAGCCTTGAAAGGGTAAATCTTAATGGGTGTAGAAGCATTGAAGAAATGCTGGATAGAGTAAGGGCTTTTATAAAGGAGAAAAACATCCCTGAAGGAGAATGGGTTCAGGGGAGGGGATGGAATCAGTCTCTTTTCAAGGAAAAGCGACTACCCTCTCGGGAGGATTTAGACAGGGTTTCTAAAGCCCATCCCATCGTATTGACGAGAACCTGCGGCCATTTGTGTGTTGTCAACACAAGGGCTCTGCAAATAGCGAGGATTTTTGATAATCCTCCTGGAGTTGAAGGGGGCGGTATTGATAAGGATGAAAAGGGAGCTCCTAGAGGAATTTTAAGAGAGATGGCGATGACACTGGTATATAAAAAAATACCTCCACTGAGGAAGGAGGAAATCAAGGCAATACTGGTAAAAGCGGCAAACAACTGCATCAAAGAGGGGCTCACTTCAGTGCAATCCGATGACTTTGAGGCGATAAAAGGAGACTTCAGGGAGGTTCTGAATGCATATTTAGAGCTGGATGACGCCGGGCGATTACCCATACGGGTTAACGAACAGGTTCAGCTTCCTACCTTGAAAAAGCTGGAAACTTTTCTAAAGCTGGGATATAAGACGGGTGATGGCAGTCGGTTTTTCAAGATAGGGCCCCTTAAGCTGTTATCCGATGGTTCCCTGGGAGGGAGGACTGCAGCTCTGTCTGAACCTTACGAAGATGAAACCACTACTGCAGGAATTCTGATATTTACCCCGGATGAGCTTTATGCTCTGGTGGAAAAGGCCCACACCAACGGCCTGCAGGTCGCTGTGCATGCAATAGGAGATAGGGCAATGGAAATGGTTCTGGAAACCTACCGAAAGGTGATGGAAAAACACCCCAAAAAGGATCCGAGGTTTAGAGTAATTCACTGCCAGATTACTACAGAGGAGATTATAGACAAGTTCAAAGAGTATGATGTGATAGCGGATATACAGCCCATATTTGTGGCATCAGATCTTTCCATCGTTGAGTCCCGTGTGGGTGAAGAAAGGGCGAAATGGACCTACAACTGGAAAACCCTCCTGGAAAAGGGAGCTCGCGTGAGTGCAGGTTCAGATTGTCCTGTAGAACCCTTCAATCCCCTTTTTGGTATATATGCTGCAGTAACCCGTAAAAACCTTGAGGGTTATCCGGAAGGCGGCTGGCTGCCGGATCAGAAACTCAGCGTAGAGGAGGCTTTGTATATTTACACAATGGGTTCTGCCTACTGCACCTTTGAGGAGAACATCAAAGGTTCCATAACTCCCGGAAAACTGGCAGATATGGTGGTGCTTTCTGAAGATATTTTCAACATCGAACCAGATTACATAAAGGATGTTAAAGTAGAAAAAACGATAATTGATGGAAAAGTTATGTATGAGAAAGAATAATAATATATTGTTTGAATCAAGCTGGTGATATTTCTCTGCCGAAAAATCAAATTTTAGCTTTTTATACTCCCTTTTTGGGAGTATTTTTTATTAAACTACAAGAGAGATTGTTTTTAAAAGATCAGATAGGGAATTTTTGTTCCCATAAATGGGTATTTTTATTTTACCATTGAGACTATAACAGAGGCTGAATCGGCAACATATATGACTTTTTTTAACATATCGGGTTTTAGGACACCGCGTAGTTTTTCTATGAACTTAAAGTTCCATGTTTTATCATCCGTATTGCCGTCTTTAACATCAGCACACACGGGTATCTTATCAGATGTTACGCTTAATCTATACACAAATTGTTTCAAATCAGGCCGTTTTGATTTGCTGTATCCATATGTTATATTAAGATTGCCTTCCCCTTTGAAATCACCATATACAGAAACCGAAGGGATGTCGTTATATAAAACCTTTACAGGTATCTTCTCATGACTTATAGCATGCATGGCCAGTGTAGTAAGCACCTTCTGGGGACCGGCTTCAGCTATCTTGTCCAGAGCCCTTGCCAGGTGATAATCCGTTAAATCCTCAAGTTTAATACCTTTACCGAATAAATTTTCGGTATCCATACCTTCATAAAATTCATCTACCATGTATAAGGGGCTGCGTCCACCCAAAATGTTTATTACTAAAGCTTTGATTCTAGGAGTCCACTCTAAATATAGGCAAATTACTGCAAAAGAGAGCCTTCATTTTTTTCAAAACAGCATATAG
>DFNM01000041.1 GCA_002376045.1 Firmicutes bacterium UBA3567 | reverse complement strand
GACCGGATTGGGTTTGCATGGCATTTAACTCAACTAAAATGGAGAAGAACCAAAAAATGAAAAAACGGAGGAGAGTTGTTGATAATGGGAGAGGAGACGGTTTCCGAAAGGGAATTGGTGAAATTGACTCCGGGAACAAAAATATACAAGCTCTTCAAACACAAAAAGGTTTTGGTAGAGGGCAACAGGGAAAGCTTTCTCATCAAAATTGAAAAGATACCCACAAAGCACAGCTTTCAAACAGGGCCGCGGGCCGGGAAGTAATTCTCGGCCTTTTTATATTTTCACTAATGAAATCTACCAGGAATTATAAAACACGATTCCCGCACATTACATACCAGGAGTTTTGGCGGTAGAGGTTATCAAATTTACCGAAAGGAGGGTAGAGGGATATTTTTTAATTAAAAATTTAGGGGGTGTAACTTGTGGATTTTTTAGCAGGTTTTGCTGAAGCTTTTATTGGCCTTTTTCAAGAGGGCGGTAAAACTTTTGTAGGTCTTGTCAGTGGTATTTTGCCAACATTGATAACTTTGATTACAGCAGTCAACGCTCTAATAAAAATAATCGGTCAGGAAAAGGTTGATGGTATAGCCAAATTTGCTTCAAAGAGCATCTTTTTAAGGTATACGATTATGCCAGTAGCATCGGTGTTTTTCCTCACCAATCCTATGGCATATACTATGGGTAAATTTCTCCCAGAAAAGTACAAACCAGCCTTTTATGATTCAGCGGTATCTTTTGTACATCCTATTTTGGGGTTGTTCCCCCATGCGAACCCGGCAGAACTCTTTGTATACATGGGAATTGCCCAGGGTATCCAACAGCTCAATCTTCCGTTGGGACAGCTGGCCATCCGTTACTTTATTGTGGGTGTAATAGTTATTTTCATAAGGGGAGTTGTCACAGAACAGTTAACCCTCAGAATGATGAGAAAAAGGGAATTGGCTTAAAGGGAGGTGTAAAACGTGAAAAAATATAGAGCTGTGCGAATCGAAAAAGGTCCAGGCGGCTGGGGTGGGCCGCTGGTCATTAAGCCTCAGGAAGGAAAAGATAAAATCGTATCAATAACAGGAGGAGGCATTTCCCCTATTGCCAAAAAAATAGCGGAAATGACCGGGGGAATTCCTGTGGATGGTTTTAAAACTTCTGTGCCTGATAAAGAAATTGCCTGTGTGGTAATAGATTGTGGAGGTACAGCCAGATGCGGAGTTTATCCCAAAAAAGGTATTCCTACAGTCAACCTGACTCCTGTGGGTCAGGTAGGCCCCCTGGCTGAATATATTAAGGAAGAAATCTATGTGTCAGGAGTAAAGGAAAACAATATTGAGTATGCTTCTGAAGAGGAAGCTCAAGAGGCTGGTGTAACCAAAGAAGAGATTAAAGTTGATAAAGCTGAAGCGAAAGAAGATAACAGAGATGCGAGGAAGGTGAGTTTCTTAGAAAGATTGGGCCGGGGTGTTGGTGGAGTAGTAGGAATCCTGTATCAGGCAGGTAGAGAGACAATTGACCAGATTATAAAAAACATTTTGCCCTTTATGGCTTTTGTTGCTACACTGATTGGTATAATCCTCAAATCAGGTATTGGTGATTGGATTGCCAACACCATTGCTCCATATGCCGGCACTCTACCGGGCTTACTGGTCATATCAATTGTGTGTGCACTGCCGGTATTGTCTCCCCTTCTGGGCCCGGGGGCAGTTATAGCTCAGGTTGTAGGTGTTCTGATAGGGGTTGAAATAGGTAGAGGCAATATTCCGCCTCAGTTTGCTCTTCCTGCCCTTTTTGCTATAAATCCTCAGGTTGGATGCGATTTCATCCCTGTAGGTTTGGGTTTGGGAGAAGCCGAACCCGAAACTGTGGAAGTAGGAGTCCCGGCCATTCTGATTTCAAGACTTATTACAGGGCCTCTGGCCGTTCTTATTGCATATCTGTTCAGCATGGGCTTGTATTCCTGATATTTTGGAATTAAGGGTTATGATGCCTGATATTCAGGCATCATAACCAATTTTTGAAGAAAAAGGGGATGGGAATAGAATGCTTAAATACAGGACAGTGGTTAAAAAAATAGGCCCCAGTGCGTTGGAGTTCCTTAAGAAAGATATGATAATCTTTTTCAATGAGGATGCCCCACAGGAACTTAAAGAAATTTCAATTATTCATAAACCTGAGGGAGTGTTTTTTGAGATTGAGCCGGGAGATGTAATCTCCATCGGTAATCAGATGTATAAGGTCACAGCTGTAGGAGATGAAGCCAACAAGACTTTAAAAGAGCTGGGGCATTTTACAATGAAGTTTAATGGTTTAGTCCAAGCGGAGTTGCCCGGTATTATACATGTAGAGCCAGGAGATAAACCCGTTATAGCCGAAGATGTGGAAATAAAAGTTACAAGTGGAGAGTGATGTAGATGCTTAATATTAATGCAAAATTAAAAGAACTGGAGGCATCAGGAAAAAGAATAAAAATAGGCCTTATAGGAGCAGGCCAGATGGGAACAGGAATGATAAGCCAGATGATGCTGATGAAGGGCATTGAACCCGCAGTGATTTGCGATATAAACCTTCAGAATGCCCGCAGAGCCCTGCAGCTGGCCGGAGTGGACCCTGATATGATAATTGAAGCAGACAGCGTAATAAAAGCTCAGCAAGCAAGGGAAACCGGAAAATTCGTCATAACCGATGATATAGATGTAGTAACCAGAATGGGTCTGGTTGATGTGGTGATAGATGCAACAGGTGTTCCTGAGGTGGGTGCGAAAGCAGCCATGCAATCGATTCTATCGGGTAAGCACATAGTAATGTTGAATGTCGAGGCAGATGTGACAGTTGGCAGCATCCTGAAAAGCATGGCTGATAGTGCAGGAGTAGTATACACCGGTTCAGCGGGGGATGAACCAGGAGCCATCAAAGAACTGTATGATTTTGCCGATGGCCTTGGATTTGATGTTGTGGTATGTGGAAAGGGCAAAAACAATCCATTGGATATTGAAGCCAATCCTTCTACTCTTGAAGAAACAGCCCGTAAAAAGGGAGTTAACCCTAAAATGCTCACTTCCTTTGTAGATGGAACCAAAACCATGGTAGAAATGACCTGTGTAGCCAATGCTATAGGTTTTGTTCCAGATAAGCCCGGGATGCACGGACCCAAGTGTGATGTGAAAAGCCTGCCCCGAATTTTCAGTTTAAAAGAACAGGGAGGAATACTTAACAGGAGCAAAGTAGTGGATTTTGCTGATGGAGTGGCACCGGGAGTTTTTGTGATTGTTACAACGGAAAGTAAAGTGATAAAAGAAGAGATGCAGTATGTCAGCATGGGGGAAGGACCTAATTATGTTTTTTATAGACCTTACCACCTTACCAGTATTGAAACTCCACTGTCTGCCGCCCGCGCCTTCATATATAATGAACCTACCATTGCACCACTGGGAGGCAGACCGTATGCAGAGACAATTGCAGTGGCTAAGAAAGATTTGAAAGCCGGAGAACACCTTGATGGCATTGGTGGGTATACGGTGTATGGAATGATTAATACCTTTGAAAACGCACGACAGAAAAAGGCTTTGCCTCTGGGTTTGATAAACAAAAATGTAAAATTAAAAACAGATGTGAAAAAGGGTGAAATAATAACCTATGATATGGTCCGGCTCGATGAAAAATCGATTATATATCAGCTCAGGAAGTTGCAGGATAGTCTGTTAAACAAATAATCCTTCTTTAGAAGGATTATTTAAAT
>DFNM01000203.1 GCA_002376045.1 Firmicutes bacterium UBA3567 | reverse complement strand
ACTAAAATGGAGAAGAACCAGAAAAACATATTTGGGAAAGGGGGATAGGATGAAAAAGTTCATAACAATTCTCATAACACTGATGCTCTTACTGAATACTGCTGCTACCTCATGGGCCACACCCCTTGGTTTTTCAGGTGGAGCTAACAATGAGTATGAATACGAAGAAATAGTGTTTCTAACGGGGAAACCCATAAAATTTGTTGGAGAATTCGATGTATCTGAACGGGATAGAGAAGACGAAAAAAAAGTCACATATAGATTTGAATTAAAACCCCAGGACAGATCAATAGAGGCGGAACTGGAAAGAAGAATAACCGTTATCACCAGGTATACAAAGCGAAATGATAAGGGTCAGACCATAGCTCAGACTTATGTGGATAGTTACAAAGAAACCCTGAAAATAGGCGAAGATGAGTATGAGCTGGTGGATTTTCAGTTTTCCAAATCAGACATAATAGACAACAGACCGGCTTCTGATTTTTATTCCGGAAACATAAAGGGAAGAAAGTACTACACAATAAATGGCGAGGAAGGCAAGATTATCGTTGATATAACGGGAGGAGATGTGGGATACAAGAATTTTTGGGGCAGCACTGAAACCCAGATAATCGATTATTTTATTACATCCGAAAGATTTGTGCCAGAAGACCCGGAAGATGAAGAAAATACAGAATTGAAACGGGTTTCATGGCAGGGGACCGTTAAAGTTCAGGTCTCAGACAGCATGACAAAAAACGTTAAGTATTTTCCCAACACGGCAGATAGTTCAAGCTTTAGAGGGGGGTACATGAAGATAACCAATAGGGAAATAGTTTCAGTATACGACTACAACCTTCCTGAAATCGATGAAGATGGAAAAGTAAGCAACAAAAAAAGAAACAAAGGTGTCATACACCTTTCCAAAAAAATGGTGCCTAAACTTGAAAGATTGATTATACCCAAATTTAAGGACCTGGGAGGACACTGGGCAGAAGGCCATGTGGAAAAACTTTATTCCCTCGAAATATTTGATGAAACATCCCGGTTCTTTACACCCAATATCCCCATGAGCCGGCTGGAGTTCACCAGGGCAGTGATGAAGGCGTGCAATTTAAGGATATCTATGGATGATGAACAAAACAACAGGCGCAGAAGATGGAGGAATAGAATGGAGCCTGCAACACAGCTGCCTTTTAAAGACATAAATCCGGAAAGCGAGGATTACAAATACATAGAGGAGGCTTACAAAAAAGGGCTGGTAGCAGGGGTAACGGAAGACCTGTTTAAACCATCCACTCCCCTAACCAGAGCTCAGGCCGTTACCATACTCATAAGGGCTTTGGGGTTTGACAACAGAGCGCCCAATCCCGGCTACTACACGGCTTTTGCCGATGATGACAGGATTCCCTATTGGGCAAAGGACTGTATTTATGTAGCAAGGGAGATAGGCCTGATACTGGGAGATAATTACAACAGGGTCAACCCCAACAAAATCATGACAAGGGCAGAAGCGGCGGCAATGCTTGTTAGATTTCTGGAATTTCTGGAAGCCGATTTGCAGAGGGATTACAGAGAGAACATAATCCTGTTTAACTAACATCCCTTTGCTGTTGGGAAGACCTTTTAATGCACATTTCGCATCCTTTGCAAAATTGTTTATGAAATTAAGGGAAAAATTTTTCGCAAAACCCTGGAGGGAAATGTTATGTTTATTCTTGAATTGAATCAATGCACTGCACTGGAAATGGTCAGCACTGGCGTATATTTTTATCCCTCTAATGGTGCTGCAGCTGTAGCATGTATGCCTTGACAGATAGCAGCGGGTCTTTGAAATCTCAAACAAGTTCAGGAGCTTGCCTTGCCTGATATCTCTAATAATCTTCTCCATTCATTTTGCTGATGTAATTTTATCTGTCGATTTCTACTATTTCCTTGCCATCTGAGGAGTTTTAAGCAGATGCTTTTTCATGGGTAAAGGGTACGAAATATGTGTTGGAGCTGAAAACCAGCTCAAGCACTTTTTTAATAGTGAGGCTTCAATTGAAAGCTTTCCGCTTCAAACCTGAGAAGCAAAAATCCTTTTTATTCGTTCTTCTTCAGTTAAAATCTTTTTTGTATCTGGATCCACAGCATAAATAGCTCCGTTTACTGCTCGTGTTTGTACTTTACCACAGGCGTGGGGATTTCCTTTAAGCTGGGGAGCATCCATAAGACCTATCTGGACGGCTTGTGTGAGCACTTCCGGGTCTGCCAGGGGATCCTCGGATTTGCCTTTACCCAATGATTTGATGGCATCAATGAGCACCATGGCTTCCTGGATCAGTTCATCCTTACGGCTCTGAACCTCGGGGTCCTTTGTCATGTCAGGAATGCCCTTTAGGCTGTTTTCAATGATTTTTCGAGCAATTTTGCAGGATTGTATTACATCATGAGGTTCAGCAGCATGATGTGCCTCACATGAACTGACCACATGCACGATATGCGGTTTTAAAGCCATCTGGAGGTAGACGGATAAACCCAGCTGGCCGAGAGCATAATCGGGGTCAACAGGGTAGCTTAACAGTCCTGTCCTCGTTTGTCTATAAACTTTGAAGTTTTCGTCCTGCAACCCCTCGGCAAGCTCCACCTTGGCAAGCATTTTTGCAAGATCCATTTTGTCGGACATGGTAGGGGGTGTGTTGAACATGTACTGAGCTATGTAGTGTTTTACTCCCATCTTCTTGTTGAGGTATGCGCTGAGATAAGCCGAGACCACACCCACCGTATCATGGGCATTCCTGAGCTCCCAGTGGTGGGGTTCATTGGCCTCTACGGGAATATTCCTTTCCCCGTGCCATTTCATCAGTTTTAAGTGTTCCTGTATGGATTCCTTGAGCCCCATGGGGCCCCTTCCATCCAGCACATTAAACCAGAAAATGGGTGTTGCACACCATGCGTTTTTTATTGTTCTTCGGAGTACTTCTGCGTACCTGATTAGATTGGATGTACCGCTGTATGAGCGCATTAAAGGGTAGTTACCACATCTGCTTGCTTCATACAGCCTTCGAAAGTCTTCCTCTGATCTTACGGGAACACCGCCAGCTCCTTTTCTTGAGGGGTCTTGAGCTTCCGGGTTGAAGAAGTTTTCCTGGGCATCCTGATCCGGGCCCAGGGAGATGATATCCAGCACTTCTGCCTCAGCGATCTGCTTTATACCTTCCACCGTAGGCTCAATGGTATCGGCAGGAAGCCCGAAATGATGCCTTATTACTGGGTAGGGAGCTTTCCATTTTATCCTGTCAATCAATTCATCAGGATAATCCTCTCTGGAAGCTTCAAGATCCCTGCCCCTCAGATAAGCAATAACCTTTTCAGTGGGTTCCTCACCAGTGAAAACTGCTTCAAAAAACCCGAGCTTTTGAGCCCTTTCGGCAACAGGGGGTGTGCCACCAAAACAGAATCGCCTGTTTAAAAGCCCTGCTTCCTGAAGGGCATCTTTAAACTCTTT
This sequence comes from Firmicutes bacterium UBA3567, assembly GCA_002376045.1. Lineage (GTDB taxonomy): Bacteria > Bacillota > Thermosediminibacteria > Koleobacterales > UBA3567 > UBA3567. Next base: position 3,490 of record DFNM01000203.1, on the reverse strand, counting down.
TAGAATCCTCTCGCCCGTTTCCGGTGTCAGGCGGTAGCTGATTGCAACGATGTCCGGGTCCATTTCTATAATGGCCCCTATGATCTCCTGCATAGAGGTAGCAGGCCCCAAGAATTCTGTTTCAAAACCCTGATCCTCTGCAAGGCGCAAAAAATTCAATATTCCTGCCACGTGAACACATTCTCCAATGGCTGCTCCTAAAATTTTTCGTGCCATACAAGACACCCCTTTCACCAAAATTTTATTCTTTGAAAATCAGTTTCTTAGCCAGCTTAAAAGCTGTTGAAGGATTTGCAGCTTTAAGCAGCCCCAATGCCCACAGCACATAAAAGGAATCTATGAAGCACTTGGGGTTTTTGGGTTTTAAGCTGAAAGGTTCCTTTTCACTGTAGACAGCGGCATCAAGAATCTTTTGTGAATATGGGTTGTGTTTAAAAACACCCCCGGTTCCGATAACATATTTAACATTGGTTAAGTCTTTACCCTTTATAACAAAATAATGCCCTATGGGAGTTCGGAGTTCTTCCATGCTGCCTGCATGGCGTTTTACGGCGATGGAAGTTGCTTTTTGAGCCAGAACAGCTTCCAGTTTTTTTTCTTTTTGTGTTTGTGGTGTGCTTTCCACATGGGAAGCCCATTTTCTTATGATTTTTTCGGCTTTTGGGGCTTCAATACCTGATTCTCTTGATATTTCTTCCAGACCAATCACTTCCATGAGGGAAAGGGCACTTACCCTTAAACCCAGGTTGCCTTCAACAGTTCTTTTGAGAAAGGGTTCCTTTAACCCCTTTACAATGGCCTTTACTGCAGAGGGTTTTCCTTCGGCAGCCGAGTGGACATCCGTAGTGGCTCCACCGATATCTACCACTAAAATTTCACCGAGACCGCAGCAGCCATCACACCCTCTTGCAAGCAGGTCTACAGCATTGAGCACCGCCGAAGGGGTCGGCATTAGGCTGCTGTCCATGTATTCCTGGGCTTTTTTCAGACCTTTGGCTTCAATGATTTTTTCGATAAAGGTGTTTCTAATGACCTCTCTTACCGGTTCAGGATTTATTTTTCCCAATCTCGGCATAACATTTTCCGTTATTTTAATTTCCTTACCCCTTTGGGAAAAGATGTGTCTGACATCATCGGCAGCGGATTTGTTTCCCGCATAGATAATGGGAACATTGATGTTGGCCTCCGCTAAAAGCCTGGCGTTTTTGATTACAACTTTTTTATCCCCTCCATCGGTACCACCGGCAAGGAGAATCAGGTCGGAATCTGAGGATTCCAGCTGCTTCACCTCTTCAGATGTCAATTCATAGGAATACACCTTAAGTATCTTGCCGCCTGAACTCAGGGCGGCGCTTTTTGCAGCTTTTGTTGTAAGGTCTGCTACCAGTCCGATGGCAGATATTTTGAGCCCCCCCGCAGCACTGCTGGAGGCCAGTTTGAGGTTAAATTCCGGCTTACATCCCAGTAGCTTCTCCAGTTTAGACAGAGCTTCATTAAGACCGATCATGATATCGGTGTCCACTGTTGTAACGGCTGTAGCTGAAGCCAGAAAACATTCTTTTTCCAGATCGATGACCACGGTCTTTGTGTATGTACTGCCGAAATCAACGAGCAATGCCAGTTTCAAAGCTATGAATCACCTCTCTTTTTTGCATGATGCGTTAACCTCTACAAAACTCGATGATTTCCTGTATGTTCATGCCCTCTAACCCCATATCCTTAAGGGTTCTTCCACTTTCCCAGTAGTTCTTTCTAAGGAGTTTGGAAGCGAGCTCAACTATTAATTGCATGTTTGGTGTTTCAACTCCTGCAACCTTTCCCAGATGGATCATTGGCACAAGACTCATGGGGACATCTTCAGTAACATACCTTACTCTTATCTTATTAGGGGCCTTTATTCCCATGTAAGCCCTGGTGTGCTGTACACATTCATACAGATCATATCCTTCACTGTTGTAGGTTTGCTTTAGCCATTCCGTTGCAGTAGGGGCCTCTACACCAAAAGCTTTGGCAACGGATATCCTTTCGGCATCTACCAGTTCCAGAAAACGGGCAATTGTTGGTGAAATACCCTGGATATAATAATCAAAGCTTTCTTTTTTATCTTCGATTCTGCCTACATTTAACAAAGTGGGAACTGGGTGAAACACGGCGCCAAGGTTTCGCAAGCTCGTGTGCAGCACAGAATCCCATTTGACGAATTGAGGGAAAAACCTGTTTAGGAGATGAAGGACCCTGTTTATTTTGTGTGAGGGAAGGGATGCAATACCGACTTTTTCCTTTATGCCATAAACCTTTGTTTTGTGGGGTTTTACTTTTCTGCTGGCATAAATCAATGTCTGAGCTTCACACAGATAAATATCTTCGAGTTTACTGCCAAAGATTTGGGCAAATTCTAGAGCCCCTCCTGTTCGACCTGGATTTAAAACCACTATCTGCCCGGGTTGGATGTAGTTTGCCAGGCGTTCGGCAATGTATTTGTGAGCAAAAGCCGGAACAACCACCATTATTATGTCTGCACCATCAACGGCCTCCCTTATTTCATTGGTAATTAAATCCATCCTATAGAATCCGTTTCCCAGCCTGCCTTCGAGAAAAATCCCTTTCTGACGCTTGATGGCCTCAATGGCATTCCAGAACCTATCATACAGCCTTACCTGCACACCCATTTTTTTTAAATGGGCTGCCATAGCCGTTCCGCCATTACCAGCACCCAGAACGGCAAACTTTACGTCTTCTGGCTTTTCCATTTCCCTCAACTCCCCGTTTAAGCCTTATTATGATTTATATGGCTATACCTTTTATGGGGTAGGTCATTTTAAATATTGAGTTGATGATACAGCCATATGTTATTATTATATCAAAAACTTTCCATATATATCATTTTTATATCATTTTGTTCCCTGGAAATTCCATATTTTTGTATCGGGTTTATTTAATGGTGGAGAGGGCTGAATGGAAATAGTCAGGATGAAGCTCCTAACAGTTGTTTGATGGTGTAGGCTACTCCGTTTTCGGTGTTGGGTTTGGTAATAAAATCAGCCTTCTCCTTTACATAATCATCGGCATTTGCAACTGCCACTGCAAGACCAGCACACTCAAACATGGAAATATCATTGTAGCTATCCCCGATGGCAACAATTTCCTGGGGCTTTATATTCAGCAGCCTGCCCAGCTTCAAGAGAGCTCTGCCCTTGTTGGTGTTTTTGCTCACAAACTCTAAAAACAGAGGTTTTGAAATGAACACACTCGCTTCATCTTTGAATACTGGTCTCAATTTTTGGTCCAGGTGTTTTACGATTTCTGGTTCTGATGAGAGAATCAGCTTGGCCGGGGGCCTACTCAAGTGGGATGTGAGGTCATTTACAACAGCGGGTGGATAACCGAAGAGTGTGTGGTAATATTCAGAATACCTGTTAACATCCTCTACCAGCCAGTTATTGTCAATGAACATGTTTATGTGCACCCCGTGTTTACGGCCATATTTAAT
>DFNM01000156.1:23979-40867 GCA_002376045.1 Firmicutes bacterium UBA3567 | reverse complement strand
CAAGGATTAAAAGAGCTCTGGAACAAAAAGAACGAATCCTGGTTTATGGAGATTATGATGTAGATGGTATTGCGAGTAGTTCAATACTTGTGACAGAGTTAAGGAAAAAAGGAGGGATAGTCCAATATTACATTCCCAATAGGCTTACAGAAGGATATGGTTTAAACAAGGAAGCGATTAAAAACGCTATTGATCAAAACATAGATTTAATTATAACTGTAGATTGTGGTATAAATTCTTATGAAGAAGTTCGTATGGCTAATAACGCAGGTATTGATGTAATTATAACAGATCACCATGAACCGCAGGACAAGCTTCCTGAAGCTGTGGCAGTGATAAATCCCAAAAGAAGGGATTGCAATTATCCTTTTAAAGAACTGGCGGGTGTAGGAGTAGCTTTTAAACTAATCCAGGCTCTTTCGTATAATGGAAAATGGGACAAAGAATTAAATGATTACCTCGCATTAACGGCAATTGGTACTGTTGCTGATATAATGCCCTTGAGAGATGAAAACAGAATTATTGTAAAACATGGGTTAAAAAACATCGTTACCACCAGGAACCTCGGATTAAACACATTAATACAGCAGGCAGGATTGGGAGATGGTGAGATAAATACCGGTCATGTTGGATTTGTTATAGGTCCAAGGTTGAATGCCGCTGGAAGGCTGGGTAATGCTAGTGATGCAATAGAATTGTTTCTAACCCATGATTATGAAAGGGCATTAAAAATAGTGAATAAACTTGAAAATTTAAATAAGGAAAGACAACATATAGAAAGCATGATATTGAAAGGTGCAGAAAAACTTGTTGAAGAAATAAACTTAGATAAAGAAACAATCATTGTTTTGCATTCAGAAGAGTGGCATGAAGGTGTAATAGGTATAGTGGCTTCTAAAATAACGGAAAAGTTTAATAGACCAACTATCTTGTTTGCTTTAAAAGAGGATGTTGGGAAAGGTTCTGGAAGAAGCATAGCTGCATTTAACCTTTTTGAGAATCTATGCAAATGCAAAACACTGCTTGAAAAATTTGGAGGACATGAACTTGCGGCAGGTTTAACGATAAAACCGGAAAATATTTCGATTTTCAGAGAAAAGATAAACAGAGAAGCATCAAAAATATTAAAATCTAGGGACTTGATACCAGAAATCATAATAGATGCTGTAATACCCTTTGGAGCAATTTCATACAAACTGGCGACAGATTTAGAAAGATTAAAGCCCTTTGGCCCGGGTAATCCGAAACCGCTGTTTCTTATAAACAACTTACCTATAACGAATCATGCGTGGATAGGAGCAGATAACAGGCATCTCAAAGTTTTTTCAAAAGGAATAGAAGGAATTGGATTTTACATGGATAAGTATAAAGCACAAATACAAACCCCTGATGTTATAAACACTGTTGTCACTATAGAATTAAACGAATGGAATGGCTGCATCAAGCCCCAACTTGTGTTGAAAGATATAAAATTTCCGAAACAGGTTTATAAATCCTTTAGAGAGAAATGTATTGAAGCAATTTTAACAGAAAATGAAACCCATTACCAATATCAATACTGTGGGAAAAAATTAAATATTATTGATAACAGAAATTGTAGTGACCGATTTATGTATTTAAGAAACGTTTTGTGTCAGGGGAAAAAACAATGTATTTTAATAAATTCCCCTGAAGAAGGATGGAATTTATACAACAGGCTGACTGGGGATTTGGCGTATTACAACATAGATTTTTATAATTTGAATAAAATGATGGGTATTGAGAACAAAGAAAGTGCAACTATTTTGATTGATCCCCTTGGAAAGGAAAAAATCGATGGGATAGATGATCTTATTTTTTATGATATCAGTTTTTCTGAAACTATGTTTAAAAAACAGCTTTACAGTTATAAGTCAGCAAACATTTATCTAATCTTTAATAAAACTGCTTTTAAAGAAAACCTGAAGTTTCTAAAGTACATATTTCCCCAAAGAGAATTCCTGAGATATGTATTTAAATTCTTAAAACACAATAAAAAAGAGACATATAATTTTGATAATGTGGTGAAACTCCTTAAGTTCAAGACAAAACACCCTATTAATACTATACATACGGCATTAAAAATATTTGAAGAAATAAGCATTGTAAAGTTTATAAATGATTCGAAATTTGTTTTTATGCCTCCAAAAAATAAAATAGATTTAAACACTTCAAAAACTTATAGAAGTATTGTGCACAAGCTTTTGAAATATGAAAAGTTTGGCAGAAAAATTTTAACGGAAAAATTAGAAAAAATATTCTTTTAAAATTGTTTAAAGATAGGCTGCGGTATAATTTAATGGTCGTGTGTATTGATACATATCAATACATATACAACTGAACGTTTTAAAAACAAAGGTGACAAGGAGGATTGAAGATGGATTTAAAAAGCATGATAAGAAATGTCGAAGATTTTCCAGTAGAAGGAATATGTTTTAAGGATATAACAACTTTACTGAAAGATGGAAAAGCATTCAGGTATGCAATAAAGCAGATGGCAGAAGCAGTTAAGGAAAAAGAGGTTGAGCTGATTGCAGGACCGGAAGCTAGAGGGTTTTTAATAGGAGCACCTTTAGCTTTCGAGCTCAGTGTCGGATTTATTCCTGCAAGAAAATCTGGGAAATTGCCTGCTGAAACTATATCTAGTGAATACAAACTGGAATATGGAAAAGACATTTTAGAAATGCACAAAGACGCAATTGAAAAGGGTCAAAAAGTATTAGTTGTTGATGATTTGCTCGCTACAGGGGGGACAATTTATTCAACTATTGAAATGGTTGAAAAACTCGGCGGAGTAGTAGTAGGAGTGGCCTTTTTAATTGAACTAACATTTTTAAACGGTCGAGAGAACTTGAAAAACTATGATGTGTTTTCAATAATAAAATATTAACTTCGACTAATAAGGGGTGGAATAATGACAGTAGAGGACCTAATAGAAAAAATTAAAAAATACAATCCAGAAGCTGACTTTGAATTAATTAAAAAAGCATACAATTTTGCACACAAAGCCCATAAAGGCCAGCATAGAGTTTCGGGAGAAAAATATATTTTCCATCCCTTAGAGGTAGCCATGATTTTAGCCGAATTAGAACTGGATTCTATTACCATTGCGGCTAGTTTGTTGCATGATGTAGTTGAAGATACCAACTATAAGCTAGAAGACATCAAGAAGAATTTTGGAAACGAAATAGCTTTGCTGGTGGATGGAGTAACTAAACTCGGCAAATTAAAATATAAATCCAAGGAAGAACAACAGGCAGAAAACTTGAGAAAAATGTTTCTCGCAATGGCCAAGGACATCAGAGTGATACTTATAAAACTGGCTGATAGATTGCACAATATGAGAACTCTCGAGCATTTGCCCAAATCAAAAATAAAAGAAAAAGCTCAGGAAACCCTGGAAATTTTTGCTCCCCTTGCCCATAGATTGGGAATATCCAAAATAAAATGGGAGCTGGAAGACCTTGCCTTTCGTCACTTGAAACCTAATAAATACTATGAATTAGTACAAAAAGTTGTAAAAAAGCGGGAAGAAAGGGAGCAACAGATCAATAATGTTAAAAATATACTCATGTTCAAATTGAAAGAGGCTGGAATAAAGGTTGAGGTACAGGGTAGACCCAAACATTTTTACAGTATATACAAAAAAATGGTGGAACGCAACAAGACCTTTGAACAAATCTATGACCTGGCAGCAGTAAGAATACTGGTTAATACTGTTAAAGATTGTTATGGAGTTTTAGGGATAGTCCATACAATATGGAAACCCATTCCGGGAAGGTTTAAAGATTATATTGCCATGCCCAAACCCAACATGTATCAATCACTTCATACTACAATTATAGGTCCCAATGGAGAACCTATAGAAATCCAGATACGAACCTGGGAAATGCATCGAACCGCCGAATACGGTATTGCTGCTCACTGGCGTTATAAAGAGGGAAGTAAAAAAGATGAAGAGTTTGATAAAAAACTTTCATGGCTTAGAGAACTCCTTGAATGGCAGCGAGACATGAAAGATGCAAAAGAATTTATGGAATCTTTAAAAATCGATTTGTTCACAGATGAGGTCTTCGTGTTTACACCCAAAGGTGATGTTATAAACCTGCCATCTGGTTCTACTCCTATAGATTTTGCTTACAAGATACACACCGATATCGGCCACAGATGTATTGGTGCTAAAGTGAACGGGAAAATAGTTCCATTAGATTACAAACTTCGAAATGGAGATAGAGTTGAAATCCTAACTTCTTCTTCTCCCAACAGTGGCCCAAGCCGAGACTGGTTGAAAATCGTTAAGACTTCTCAAGCCAGAAACAAAATAAGACAGTGGTTTAAGAAAGAAAAAAGGGAAGAAAACATTATAAAGGGTAAAGAAATACTGGAAAGGGAAACCAAAAGATACGGATATTCCTTTAGGGACCTTTTCAGGCCGAAATGGTTGGAACAAGTAATAGACAGATTCAGCTTTAATGATCTTGATGATCTGTATGCAGCAGTGGGTTATGGAGGAATTACGTCCGGACAGGTTATTCAAAAACTGATAGATGAGTATGGAAAGCATGAAAAAGTAAAGGAAACCGATAAAACCTTTATAAAAAAAGAATTTCACCAAGACATCACAGAGAAACAGGATAAAGGGGTAAAAATTAAAGGAACAGATAACATTTTAATCAGGTTTTCCAGGTGTTGTAATCCGGTACCTGGTGATGATATTGTTGGTTATATAACTAGAGGAAGAGGAGTATCAATTCACAGAAAAGATTGTCCGAATGTAAAGGAACTGCTGAAGGAAAAAGATAGGTTTATAGATGTGTATTGGGATTATACCAACAATGCTTCATACAATGTGGAAATACAGGTTTCGTCGAAAGACAGACCTGGTATTTTGTCGGAAGTGATAAATGTAGTAAATGAATTAAAAACAGTAATTAATGCAGTAAATGCTCGTATCACAAAAGATGGGACAGCGTTGATAGATATGACTCTTAAAATAAGCAGTAAAAACCACTTGAAGGATGTTATAAAATCAATAAAAAAAGTAGATGATGTATATAATGTTAAAAGAGTACTTCCCAACCGTTAGGAGGATTGTTAAATGCGGTGTGTTGTGCAGAGAGTTTCAAAAGGTAAGGTTTTAGTAAAAAGCGAAACAGTTGGTGAGATCGAAAAAGGACTGGTAGCATTATTAGGAGTTGGCCATGATGATTCTTCTGACGATGTAGACTATCTTGTGGATAAAGTGCTAAACCTTAGAGTGTTCGAAGATGAAGAGGGAAAGATGAATTTGTCTTTGCTGGATATAAATGGCGATCTCCTGGTAGTTTCCCAGTTTACTCTTTTTGCTGACTGTCGAAAAGGGAGAAGACCTAGTTTCGTTGATGCTGCTCCTCCTAAAGTTGCAGAAAAACTTTATGAGGAATTTATAAAAAAAGCACTCCAATCAGGATTGAGAGTGGAAACAGGTCAATTCGGTGCCGAAATGAATCTAGAGATCCATAATGATGGTCCTGTTACCATACTGTTAGATAGCAAAAAGAATTTTTAAGGGGGATGAAGATGTTCCTGAAACAAATAACTGTTGGTTTATACCAGACAAACTGTTATGTTGCGGGTTGTCAAGAGACTAAAAAAGGTGTAGTAATTGATCCGGGAGATGAAGCACAAAACCTAAAGGAAGCCATTAAAAAATCGGGATTGAAAATAGAGTATATAATTTTGACCCACGGTCATGTTGATCATATAGGAGCTGTATCATTAATAAAAGAATTTACCGGGGCTGAAGTTCTGATACACAAAGATGACAGCAAAATGTTAAAAAACCCGGAAGAAAACCTTTCAGTCCATACACACATTCCAAACATTAAATTGGGTGCTGATAGATTCCTAGAAGATGGAGATGTTTTTGATATAGGTAAACTGAAATGCAAAGTAATTCATACACCCGGTCATACTCCTGGAAGTATTTCTCTTGATATAGATGGAAAACTTTTTACCGGTGATACTTTATTTGCAGGATCAATCGGGAGAACTGATTTTCCAGGTGGTTCTTTTAAAAACATTGTCAAATCAATAAAGGAAAAACTTTACAGCTATCCTGATAATACAAAAGTTTATCCGGGCCATGGCCCATGCACGAGTATTAAGGAAGAAAAAACCTCAAATCCCTTTATAAGGAGGGACTAAAAAACCGCCCCCTCTGGTATACTTTTTAAAAACGTGACAATGTGGATATAATAAACCTTAAGATAATATACCAGGGGGGATGACACTTGGCTAACTCTTTGATAAAGGAATTGAATAGGCGTAGAAATCAAATAATCCTGGATTTGAATTTGCATGATTTTAATGAACTGCTTAAACAGGGCTACACAGATGAAGAGATTTCTAAGGAACTCGGTGTAGAAAAAAACTATGTTAAAAAATTGAGGGAAGAGGTTGAACGGGATTGGTAAGTTTTTATGTAAAAACGTTGGGGCATGGATATTATTACGAAATTTTTGAGCTTGTAAAAAATATCTTACCACAATCTAATGTTAAAGAAGTAAAAGATGAAAAGGTAGATATTTCTCGCCACAGCTTTCTATTAGAAAGCATTCTGATTAAAGAAGTTTCACCAAAAACAATAACGAAATTATATACTCCAGCGGACATATTTATGTGTGTTTCTGAGTTATATTATCGTTCTAAAGAAGATGATATCCAGTATAAAAAAGAGTTAAAAAGATTGGTTAAAACCGGTGTAATAGAGGTGATGAAAAGAACTTTCCCTGAAAGGAACTTTGATTGGGGTATTCTTACAGGTATGAGGCCAACAAAGATTGTTCACGAGATGCTGGATAAAAAATACGGTAAGCAAAAGATAATTTCAAGCCTCATAACTCATTACAAGTTAAATAAGAGCAAAGCAGAGCTTTTATTGGAAATAGCCCTGAGCCAGAGAAAAGTATTAAAGAATAATAGCGAAAACAAGGTAAGTGTATATATAGGAATACCCTTTTGCCCCTCAAAATGTCTTTACTGCTCCTTTCCTTCATTTAGCATCAAAAAATGGGGCCATCTTGAGGATGAGTTTGTTGAAAATCTTATTAAAGAAATTGAAGCCATAGGATCTTTCTTATTAAAAAATAATGTTAAATCTGAGACAGTATATTTAGGAGGAGGAACTCCTACCTCCATATCCCTCAAAAACATGGAAAAAATACTCAAGAATATACGTTTGTATTTTGCAGATAATAAAGAATTTACCGTTGAAGCTGGGAGACCAAACACATTAGACCGGGAAATGATGTCGCTGATGAAAGACTATGGAGTCACGAGAATAAGCATCAATCCACAAACAATGAATGACAAAACTTTAAGAATAATCGGTAGAAAGCACACTTCCGAAGACGTTATAAAAGCATTTTATAAGGCCAGGGATACCGGATTTGATAACATCAATATGGATCTAATCATAGGTCTCCCGGGAGAAAGTCTAAAGGATTTTAGGAAGTCTTTGAACAAAGTTATTACATTAAAACCGGAAAACATAACAGTCCACACCCTTGCAATAAAAAGAGCTTCAGAATTGAACAAGAAACTGGGGGAAATTGAATTGCCGAAAACAAAAACGGTAAATGCGATAATGGATTTTGCATTACAGTGCTTAAGAGATAATGGTTACCTGCCTTATTATTTGTATAGGCAGAAAAAAATGTTGGGCAACTTAGAAAACATCGGTTTCTGTTTACCCGGCAAAGCATGTGTTTACAATGTTCAAATAATAGAAGAAAGGCAGACCATTATCGGCCTGGGAGTAGGTGGAGTTACTAAAGCCTTAGATGTTGAAACACTTGAATTTAACCGCATACCGAATGTAAAGGATATAATGAACTACAACCGCAGGATAGATGAAATGATTTTACGAAAGCTGGAAAACCCTATACTTCAAAAAACTTTAGCAAAGCAGCAGTAATTTTTATTGACTTCAAATAATACTTGAAATATAATTTTAGTGAAGAACAGTCTCAAATGGGGAGCTCTACCTATCCCTGATATTGTGTAAATATGAGGGTTTTTTTATTTTTAAAGGAGGCTAAAACATGATTATCACAAAAGCACCTCGGGGGACAAGGGATGTGTTGCCGGAAGAAGCGTGGAAATGGGTTTACCTAGAAAACCAATTTAGAGAAATATGTAACCAGTATGGATATGGAGAAATACGAACTCCAACTTTTGAACATACCGAGCTGTTTGTTAGAACAGTAGGAGAAACCACTGATATTGTAGAGAAAGAAATGTACACCTTTAAAGATAAAGGAAACAGAAGCATAACACTTAAACCAGAAGGAACAGCTCCTGTTGCCAGAGCATATATTGAAAACAAGCTGTATGCCCAGACCCAGCCAATAAAATTGTTTTATGTAACACCTGGATTTCGATACGAACGACCTCAAGCCGGAAGACTAAGGGAGTTTCATCAATTTGGTATTGAAGTATTCGGTTCAAAAGATCCAGCTGTTGATGCTGAAGTAATAAGCCTTGCAATGCTGTTTGTAAAACGTCTGGGTATTAAAGACCTTGAATTGTATATTAATAGTATCGGTTGTCCTGTGTGCCGAAAAGCATATAGGAAAAAATTACTGGAATATATCAAAGCTGTGAAGGATAAATTGTGTAATACATGCAAAATAAGGGTTGATAAAAATCCATTAAGAATCCTGGACTGCAAAAACGAAACGTGTCAAAAAACTTTAGCAGATGTCCCCGAGATAATAGAAAACCTGTGTAATGAATGTAAAGAACACTTTGATTCCCTTAAAAAACATTTAAGTTTGATGGGGTTTGACTTTAAAGTAAACCCCAGAATTGTAAGGGGTCTGGATTATTATACAAAAACAGTGTTTGAGATTATGTCCCATGAAGTGGGATCACAAAACACAGTATGTGGTGGTGGCCGTTATGACGGTCTGGTAGAAGAATGTGGCGGTCCACCAACACCGGGGATAGGTTTTGCAATGGGAATTGAAAGATTGTTAATGACTATCGAAGCTCAGAATATTGAATTACCCAAACACACTCCCTTTGATGTGTTTATTGTAACAATTGGAAAAGAAGCCGATGATTTTGGCGTTGAATTCCTTTACAAATTGAGGGAAGCCGGTATTTCGGCCGATAAAGATTATTTAGGAAGAAGTATTAGGAGCCAGATGAAGTATGCTGACAAATATAATGCCAGATATACCGTTATAATAGGTGATGAAGAAATAAAAAATGGAGTTTTGACTATAAGAAACATGAAAACAGGAGAACAGATGGAGGTAAAAACTGACAAAGCAATAGACTATTTAAAGAATGGGGGAATATAACATGATAGAATCAATGAAGGGGTTTAAGAGAACACACAAATGTGGAAAACTCGGGCTTGAAAACGTTGATGAAACAGTTATTCTTACGGGATGGGTTCATAGACGAAGAGATCTAGGGGGGGTTATTTTTATAGACTTGAGAGACAGATCGGGAATATGTCAAATTGTGTTTGATAAAAATGTGAGCGAAAATGCCTTTGAAAAAGGCGACAGGCTTAGAAGCGAATATGTTATAGGAGTGAAGGGAAAAGTAAAGAAACGGCCTGAAGAAAATGTGAATCCTAAAATTCCAACGGGTAAAATAGAAGTGTTTGTTGAAGAGATCAGAATATTCAGCAAAGCAGAAACTCCACCCTTTCTTGTTGAAAATAAAATCAATGTTGATGAAAGCATCAGATTGAAATACAGGTATATAGACCTGAGAAGGCCCTTGATGCAGAGAAACATCATCATAAGGAGCAAAGCCACACAAGCTTTTAGAAATTTCTTAAATTCGAGAGATTTTTTGGAAATAGAAACTCCCATGCTGACAAAAAGCACACCTGAAGGAGCAAGGGATTATCTTGTTCCCAGCAGAGTAAATCCTGGAAAATTTTATGCTTTACCTCAATCTCCTCAATTATTTAAGCAAATTTTAATGATTTCAGGGTTTGAAAAGTATTATCAGATTACTAGATGCTTTAGAGATGAGGACTTGAGATCTAATAGGCAGCCTGAATTTACTCAGGTGGATATTGAGATGTCTTTTGTAGACGTAGATGATGTGTTACAATTAAATGAAGAAATGATCAAGCATGTTTTTGAAGAAATAAAGGGAATAAGAGTGGACATACCTTTTCCCAGAATAACATATCAGGATGCCGTGGAACAATATGGTACAGACAAGCCTGATACTCGATTCGGTATGAAATTAATAGATATAACACAAATTGTTAAAAACAGTGAATTTAAGGTTTTCAGAAACACTGTTGAAAAAGGTGGAATTGTAAAAGGAATAAATGTAAAATCACCGGGGTTTAGCAGGCGGGAAATCGACGGCTTGATAGATTTAGTAAAAAAATATGGTGGGAAAGGGCTGGCCTGGATTATGGTTGAGCAGAATGATGTCAAATCCCCTATTTCAAAGTTTTTAAGCCAACAGGAAATAGCTCAGATATTGCAAAGGATGGATGCTCAACCCGAAGACCTGCTATTGTTTGTTGCTGATGACAGGGAAATGGCAAACATGGTTTTGGGGAATCTAAGACTTGAACTGGGGAGAAGATTAAACTTAATAGATAGCAGAAAATTTAATTTCCTGTGGATCACTGATTTTCCTTTGTTGGAGTATGATGAGGAAGAAAAACGATACGTTGCTGTGCATCATCCTTTTACTTCGCCAAAAGATGAAGATATACAAATGCTTGACACTTATCCTGAGCAAGTCAGAGCTAAGGCTTATGACTTAGTATTGAATGGTGTTGAGCTTGGTGGAGGAAGTATAAGGATTCATTCTACAGAACTTCAAGAGAAGATGTTTAGCCTGCTGGGTTTTTCAAAAGAAGAAGCATGGAATAGATTTGGCTTCCTGCTCAAGGCTTTTAAATATGGTACTCCCCCACATGGTGGAATAGCTTATGGTCTGGATAGGATAGTGATGTTTTTGGCAGAAACTGAAAATATAAGGGATGTAATTGCTTTTCCCAAAACCCAGAATGCCGTTGACCTTATGACTGAAGCTCCATCAGAAGTTGTTCCAAAACAGCTGGAGGAGTTGCATATTGAAATAACCCTTTAAACACCCCTCTTGAAAACAACGTATACCTGTGTTATAGTATAATTAACAGCAACAAATATTAATGCAACCCTGCTATGTGCGTGTTAAACCGGCGTTTTGAGCCAACACCATTACAAAGGGAGTCTGGACTCTGGCTGTGATGAATAAGCCTTCTTAGAAAGGACATTCAAAGCAGTCAGGAGGGCACCCACCTGGGAGACCGGGACTCAAAAACGGCTGGCTCACGGCATAGTGGGGTTTTTATTTTGGGGTGAAAAAAACAAATGGATGAGATTTTCCAGAGAACAAAGATAGTTATAGGTGAAGATGGTTTTAATAGGTTAAAAAACAGCTGGGTGGCAGTTTTTGGAATCGGAGGAGTAGGTTCTTTTGCTACAGAGGCCCTGGCCCGGTGTGGTATAGGAAAGTTGACTTTGGTTGATTATGATTATGTAGAAATGACGAATATTAACAGGCAGATCCATGCTCTGATATCCACAATTGGTAAATCCAAGGTTGAAGTGATGAAGAAAAGAATAAAAAACATCAATCCAGGATGCGTAGTCTATACACAAAAAATTTTGCTTTGTGAAGATAACATACATGAAATGGTGTCTCCAAATTATGCTTATATAATTGACGCTATCGATGATGTAGAATCAAAGGTGTTACTGATAGAGCAGGCTGCAAAAAAAAGAATACCTATCATATCCTGTATGGGTGCCGGGAATAAAATTGACCCTACCAAATTACAGGTAAGCAATTTGTTCGATACGAAAGTTTGCCCTCTGGCTAAAATTGTTAGAAAAAAATTACGGAAAAAAGGTGTGTGTGAAAAGATTAAGGCTGTTTTTTCCACTGAAAAACCTCATAAAACAAAAGAAACAAAGA
Organism: Firmicutes bacterium UBA3567; assembly: GCA_002376045.1. Lineage (GTDB taxonomy): Bacteria > Bacillota > Thermosediminibacteria > Koleobacterales > UBA3567 > UBA3567. The sequence goes on along the minus strand of DFNM01000156.1, from coordinate 28,852 downwards.
TAACAGGCAGCCTCTGTAGTGTAACTTCAACTGCAGGCTTATTGGCTGCTGGCGAGGTTATAAAGGATTTGACAAAGCTGAAGTATTAGATTATAATAATAAGCAAATATACCCTATACCCGTATATGTGGAGGCTGACTAATGAAAAAAGATGATAGTTATAGTAACAAAACAAAATTAGTAAAACGTTTAAAAAAAATTGAAGGCCAGGTAAAAGGTATTCAGAGGATGATAGAAGATGATAAATACTGCGCAGATGTTTTGATACAGATTGCAGCTGTAAAAGCTGCTATTAACAAAGTGGGGCTGTTGATACTGAGAAACCATTCCCATGCTTGTATTTCCCGAGCTATTAAGGAGAACAAGGAAGAAATGGTAGAAGACTTAATAAATGTGCTTGAAAAGTTTATAAAATAAATAAATAGAGGGTTTGATACTTATGGGTCAAAAGGGGAAAATTATAGAAAAGCAAGGGAAATACATTAAGATTAGATTAAATAAACATTCAGCATGTAAAAATTGCGGCGCATGCAAGCTGGCTGATGACGATTCAGATATGGTTATCACTGTAGAGAACTATATTAAAGCTGATGTGGGAGATGATGTGGAGATTGATGTAGACGGCCAAGGCATTGTGCTGGCTTCAATTATTATGTATTTAATCCCTCTGATTAGTCTTTTCATAGGATTCGGCTTAGGTCTGTTTCTAAGCAATAACGTATTGGAAGTATCCGGCAACAAAGAACTGCTCAGTATCGCTATGGGAATAGGCTTTTTGATAGTGTCTTTGTTTGGTATAAGATGTTTTGATGACTATTTTAAAAATCTTAAAATCTTTAGACCTGTGATCAAAAAAATAAATTAAGAAAGGAGAGAAAATACAGTGGCAAGTGAAAAAGTTGTAGAACTTACTCAAGATAACTTTGAAGAGGAAGTGATTAATTCCGACATTCCAGTGCTGGTTGATTTCTGGGCTGAATGGTGTGGGCCGTGCAGAATGGTTTCGCCTGTAATCGATCAGCTGGCAGAGGAATATGATGGGAAAGTTAAAGTAGGGAAGCTGAATGTGGATAAATATGGAAATGTTGCTGCTGAATATCAAATAATGAGTATTCCTTCAGTATTTTTGTTCAAAGATGGTAAGGTTGTGGACAAAAAGATAGGAGCCAGACAGAAAAGCGAATACAAAGAAATGATAGACAGTCAATTATAAAGTGCACATAGTGTGCACTTTATACTTTTTTAAAGGAGTTAGAGTATAAATATCGAAATTTTTAACTGGGAAAAATTAAATTGAGGGGGATATAAATGAAAATTATAGATTTGAGAAGTGATACTGTAACCATGCCAACACCGGAAATGCGTGAGGCGATGTTCAAAGCAAAAGTGGGTGATGATGTTTATGGAGAAGACCCAACAATAAATGAATTAGAAAAAAAAGCTGCTCAGATAATGGGTAAGGAAGCTGCACTGTTTGTAATAAGCGGAACCATGGGGAATCAGATTGCAGTTAAAACTCATACAAATCCTGGAGATGAAATTATACTGGAGGAGAATTCCCACATACTAATATATGAAGTTGGAGGAATTGCTGCCATATCAGGAGTCCAACCCAGACCTTTAAAGGGTGAAAGGGGAGTTTTAAATGTTGAGGACATTAAAAAAGCTATTCGACCTGATGATATTCACCAGCCTTCTACTACATTGATTTGTCTTGAAAACACTCACAACAGAGCGGGAGGCACTGTGATTCCTCTACAAACCATGAAAGAGATTAAAGCTTTAGCTAAGGAACACGGTATTCCCGTGCACCTTGATGGTGCAAGGGTGTTTAATGCAGCGGTAGCTTTGGGTGTTGATGTGTCGGAAATAGCTCGTTATGCTGATTCAGTAATGTTTTGTTTATCAAAAGGCTTGTGTGCTCCTGTTGGTTCTGTTCTGGTTGGAGATCAGGAATTTATAGGTCGAGCGAGGAAATACCGCAAAATGTTTGGTGGAGGAATAAGACAGGGAGGAATACTGGCTGCAGCAGGTTTAATAGCTCTGGAAAGAATGACCAAGCGTCTGGAGGAAGACCATGCAAACGCAAGATTTTTAGCAGAGAACCTGGCAGAGATCCCAGGTATTACAGTAGACCTGGAGACAGTCCAGACCAATATAGTGTTCCATGACATAGAAAAGACTGGTCTGAATGGATATGAATATACACAGAAACTTAAAGAATTCGGTATAATGATAAATCCTGCTCCCAAAACCCTTAGAATGGTAACACATTGGGGAATTACAAGGGAAGACATATGTTATACTCTTGAAGTTATAGAAAAAATAGTTAAAGGTGGTTAGATTGGATCTTTTTGAGTATTCAAGGGAAAAACAACTGAAAAAAAGCGCTCCTTTAGCAGAGAGGATGAGGCCTTCAACTCTGGAAGAGTTTGTTGGTCAGGAAGAGGTAATAGGCAGGGGAAAATTACTGTATAGAGCTATAAAAACAGACAGGCTTTCCTCAATAATATTTTACGGCCCTCCCGGCACAGGAAAAACTACACTGGCTAACATTATAGCCAATTCTACGAAATCCCATTTCACAAAAATCAATGCCGTTATTTCAGGAAAAGAAGAGATAAAAAAGATTATAAAGGAAGCCAAAGAACGATTGGGGATGTATGGTCAACGGACAGTTTTGTTCATAGATGAAATTCATAGATTCAACAAATCTCAGCAAGACGCATTGCTCCCCTATGTTGAAGACGGCACATTGATTTTAATTGGTTCTACGACTCAAAATCCTTATTTTGAGATTATTTCTCCCTTATTGTCTCGGTCCAGGATTTTTGAGCTCAAACCCCTTACAGAGGACGAAATTAGAAGTATATTAGAAAGAGCTTTGAAAGACAAAGACAGAGGCCTGGGAAACCATAAAGTAAAGCTAGATGAAGACGCTATACAGCACATAATAAGAAACTCTAATGGAGATGCCCGTGTGGCTTTAAATGCACTGGAACTTGCTTTTTTAACTACCCCTCCAGATGTCAACGGAACGATACACATTAACCTTAGCATTGTAGAGGAATCCATTCAAAAAAAGGTCTTAACTTATGATAAAGATGGTGATGAACATTATGATACCATTTCTGCTTTCATAAAAAGCATGAGGGGAAGTGATCCTGATGCAACCCTTTACTGGTTAGCTAAAATGATATATGCAGGAGAAGATCCTATGTTTATAGCAAGGAGAATAATAATCTGTGCATCAGAGGATGTAGGAAATGCAGATCCCAATGCTTTGAATATAGCGGTTTCTGCTGCGAAAGCTGTCGAACTGATAGGAATGCCTGAAGGGAAAATACCTCTCGCCCATGCAGCCGTTTATATTGCGTGCGCTCCCAAGAGTAATTCGTGTTATGAAGGTATTAATAGAGCTCTTAAGGATATTGAAGATAACAGAGTATATCCCGTTCCAGAACACCTTCAGGATGCCTGCTATTATGGAGCCAAAAAGCTTGGAAGGGGGAAGGGCTACAAATATCCCCATAATTATGAAAACAATTATGTAGAGCAGGATTATTTACCAAAATTAAAACACAAAAGATACTATAATCCTACATCAAACGGTTATGAAAAGATTATACAAAAAAGACTGCAAGAACTTAAAAAATAGTTTAAAAACAAAAAATTCTATTTATGTCACCAATTTCGTTGACAAATCATAATATTTGTGGTATTTTATAAAATGATAAAAACCAATAAGTTTACTAGGAAATCGAGGGGGGGATATATTGAAACTATCAACCAAAGGAAGATATGGAGTAAAAGCTATGTTTGCTTTAGCGCAAAAATATGGTCGAGGGCCTATACCTCTTAAAAATATAGCAAAAGAACAGGGAATTTCAGAACCCTATCTAGAACAAATAATTTCAAGTTTGAGAAAGGCAGGGTTAGTCAAAAGTGTTAGAGGTGCCCAGGGAGGATATATGTTAACAAAAGATCCAGCAAGAATTACCGTTGGTGATATAATTAGAATATTGGAAGGGCCGATAGTTCCCACAGATTGTGTTATAGATAATGATAATATAACATGTCAAAATGCAAGGGGATGTATTCCCAGAGAGGTCTGGAAAAAAGTTAAAGACAGCGTAAATGAAGTTATGGATTCGATAACACTGAAGCAAATGTGTGATGAGGCCAGGAAAGGAGGAAATAATTGATGAAAAGAATATATCTTGATCATGCAGCAACCACCCCTGTGAGGGAAGAAGTGTTGGAGGAATTGCTGCCGTATTACAAAAACAAATTTGGTAATGCTTCAAGCATATATGCTGAAGGCAGGGAAGTAAAAAAGGCTATTGAAACAGCAAGAGAAAAAGTTGCTAAAGCTATAGGTGCTGAGGATGTTAAAGAAATATATTTTACCGGAGGAGGAACAGAAGCCGATAACTGGGCAATAATTGGAACGGCTTTTGCTAACAAGGATAAGGGCAACCATATTATTACCTCTTCTATCGAGCATCATGCTGTTCTCCATGCCTGTGAATATTTAGAAGAATTTGGATTTAAAGTGACTTACCTGCCGGTAGATAAATATGGGATGGTTAACATAGAAGATTTGAAATCTGCTCTAACGGAAAAAACTGTTCTGGTCTCAATTATGCATGCTAACAATGAAATAGGCACCATTCAACCCATTGAAGAAATAGGAAGATTGCTGAAGAAAAAAGGCATATACTTCCACACAGATGCTGTACAAACTATAGGGAAAATACCCGTCGATGTTAAAGAATTAAACGTTGATATGCTTTCCCTTTCTGGTCACAAAATTTATGCTCCTAAGGGTATAGGGGTTTTGTATGTCAAAAAAGGAACAAAAATACATCCC
>DFNM01000156.1:14252-23633 GCA_002376045.1 Firmicutes bacterium UBA3567 | reverse complement strand
ATTCATGGTGGCGCACAGGAAAGGAAAAAACGAGCAGGCACAGAAAATGTTGCAGGGATAGTAGCCCTTGGAAAAGCAATAGAACTTGCAGTGGAAGAACTTGAAGATTTTAATAATAGAGTCAAAAACTTGAGGAACAAACTTATAAAGGGTATTGAAGATAAAATTCCATACATCAGGTTGAATGGTCATCCTCAAAAACGGTTACCTCATAACGTAAATGTTTGTTTCGAATTTATAGAAGGTGAATCTTTGCTGTTAAACCTTGATATGAAAGGTATTTCTGCATCTAGTGGTTCTGCCTGTACATCAGGCTCCCTTGATCCATCCCATGTATTGCTGGCAATAGGTTTGCCTCATGAAATAGCTCATGGCTCTTTGAGGCTGACGCTAGGCAAAAATACTACTGAAGAGGAAATCGATTATGTGCTTGAAGTCCTGCCACAAATCGTTTCTAAACTGAGAGAAATGTCACCTCTTTACGACAAAAAAAAGGAGGAAGCAGAAAATGTATAACGAAAAAGTTATGGACCACTTCCAAAACCCCAGAAACGTAGGAGAAATAGAAGATGCCGATGGAATAGGGCAGGTGGGCAATCCCCAATGTGGAGACATAATGAAAATTTATATAAAGGTTAAGGATGATGTAATAGAGAATATAAAATTCAAAACTTTTGGATGTGCTGCAGCAGTAGCAACCAGCAGTATAATAACGGAGATGGTAAAAGGTAAAACTATTGATGAAGCATTGAAGATTAAAAATTTAGATGTTGCCGAAGAATTGGGTGGGCTTCCTCCCGTTAAGTTGCACTGCTCCAATTTGGCTGCTGATGCGTTGCAGGAAGCAATAAAAGATTATAAGAAGAGAAAGCAGAAAAAGTAGGTGAATTTTGTAAATGTCCTCAGATAAAAGAGTGGTAGTAGCTATGAGCGGTGGTGTTGACAGTTCTGTCGCTGCTTATCTTCTAAAGGAACAAGGGTATCAAGTTATAGGAATAACTATGAAAATTTGGCCGGAAGACGCAAATTATATTAATAGTGAAAGCGGTTGTTGCTCTCTGACAGCTGCTTATGATGCCAGAAGAGTGGCGGAACAATTGGATATTCCCTATTATGTTTTGAATTTCAAAAAGGATTTTAAAGAAAAAGTTATTGATTATTTTATACAGGAATACACGAAGGGTCGTACACCCAACCCGTGTATTGCATGTAATAAATACATTAAATTTGATGCCCTTTTGAAAAAAACAAAACAACTGGGTGCAAGTTTTTTGGCTACAGGGCATTATGCTAAGATAGAATTTGATGGAAAGAGAGAAAGATACATTATCAGAAAAGCTGAAGATTTAAAAAAAGATCAAAGTTACACTCTATACAACCTAACACAGCAGCAGCTCAAGCACATTTTAATGCCCCTTGGAAACTATACAAAAGATGAAGTTAGAAGTATTGCGAAAAAAATAGGTTTAAAAGTATTTAATAAACCAGATAGTCAGGAAATTTGTTTTATTCCCAATAACGATTATAAGGAATATTTAAAAAAACACGTTCCAAGCAAAATAAAACCTGGTCCTGTACTGGATAATAGAGGAAATGTTGTAGGGCGACACGAAGGAATCTCCTTCTACACCATAGGCCAGAGAAGGGGATTGGGTATTTCTCTAGGAAAACCTGTGTATGTGAAAAAAATAGATCCAGATAGAAATGCCATTGTCGTGGGGTTTGAAGCTGAAGTGTATGAAAAGGGTTTATTGGCAGAAGAGATAAACCTTATTGCTGTAGAAAAAATCAGGGGGAAAATGCTTGTAAATTCGAAAATTAGGTACAATGCTAAGGAAGTAGCTTCTTATATAGAACAGGTATCTGAAGACAAAATAAAGGTAACTTTCAAAAAACCTCAAAAAGGAGTTGCTCCAGGTCAATCTGTAGTGTTTTACAATAAAGATGTTGTTGTAGGTGGAGGAATAATAAAAGCATCTCTTTAATGTATTGCATTGTAGTTCTACAATGCATTTTTTTTGTTTTTTTGGAAATAATAAATTAAAAATGTTCTCAGGAAATTGGAGGAAACAAGGAAATTGAAGGGAGGCAGAAGAAGATGAAATGCCCAATATGTTACGGCAATACGGTAGGCAAAGTGGGAAACAATCAGTTTTACTGCTGGGAATGCTATGTGGAATACAGTTACAGCAAAGGTAGTTTACAGATATATGAAGTCAGTGATGATGGATTTTTGATTCCCGTTGAAGCAAAGGAAGCAAAACCAATTTTTTTAAGTAATCAATTGGATTAAAAAACAGGAGGTTAATGAAATATGATAACTAAAAAAAAGAATTTTTTTAGATGGTTTTTATTGTGGGGGTTGATAGGAAATGTAGCTTCTTATTTAATGAGAAATGGGAAAAAATTCGATAAAGCTTCATCAAAAATCCGAAACATAGCGATGAGATTCGTAAAGAAAATTAAGAGCAAGTAACTTGACGACGTGCTTAGGAGTGAAGAATTCTGGAATTGTTCAAAAACAGAAAAAAAATCGTATTGGGACTTATAATATTTTTATCTATAGCAGCTTTTTATTTTTTGTACATTGTTAGAGAAGCCCTGTTGGCTGTGTTTTACCCCCTATTTTTCTCAATCCTTATAGCTTATTTATTAAATCCCCTGATTGTAATTTTAGAAAACAAAGGGATCGAACGGGTTTGTGGCATTATTATTGTATATGCTGCACTGATTTTAGTTTTAACTGTTTTAGGAATTTATATCGTTCCTCTTATGGTTTCCGAGTTAAATAATTTAATCGAAATGCTCCCTTTTTATACCAAGAAAGTTCAGAGCATAATTTTTTATTTCAGAAAAAATTATGCCACAACAGGATTGCCTGAAAGTATTAAAACAGTATTGGATGAAAACATAATCAACATGGAAAACGTTCTGCTTAATATACTGGAGAATATATTGAACAAAATAATGGGTGTATTTTCACATTTTTTAAGCCTAATTATTACTCCTGTTTTGGGTTTCTATATTTTAAAAGACCTACATCAAATCAAAGAATCAATGGTTAAAATTTTCCCTCAAAAATATAGGAGTAAAATACTAAACATAGTGATGGATATTGATAAAACCCTTGGACACTACATCAGAGGCCAAATAATCGTCTCCTTTATGGTAGCACTTCTGATTACCATTGGCCTGTATATAATTGGAATAAAATATGCAGTAATCATTGGATTGGTGGCAGGAATAGCAAACATCATCCCATATTTTGGACCTATAATCGGAGCAATTCCTGCGGTAATTTTTGCTGCTTTAAAAGGGCCGATGTCTGCTTTATGGGCATTAATTGTTTTTGTAGTTGTGCAGCAAATTGAAAGCAGTATTATCTCACCCAAGATAATGCAGGAAACAGTTGGTATACATCCTATAATTGTTATTCTTTCCCTGATTTTTGGTGGGCAATTAATGGGTTTTTGGGGAATGCTGCTGGCTATCCCCGTAACAGCTATAATAAAGGTGCTGTTAAAACACATAATATCACACATCCTTAGTGTAAAATTATTGTCGAATATAGAGGATGAGAAAAAGCAATAAAAATAAAAAAAAGACTTCAACCCAACATAAAATTATTGTAGAATATAGAGGATGAGAAAAGGTTAAAAATTAAAAAAGACTTTAACTCAACGAAGTAGAAGTAATTATTGTGGAAGTAGAATCTCAAAAATGGGGTCAAAGATAGCCATCCTACATTTGAGAGTTCCATTTCATGGGGTGGTTTAATATCGATTCCAAAACACTTGGAAGCAATCACACAACTTTCAGGATAAAATATAACAGAGAAGTTAAAAAAAATTATGCAGCGGGTGGCAAGATACAACTTGGAGATTCCCTCTTTTTTGGGATTGAAGTTTTGTTTTTTTTTTTAATTACTACCTTTCAACTCTAGAGGTGAGGGAATCTTTCTTTTTGCCAAAACCTTTTTACAAAAAAGTTTTGGATATACAAACCTACTGAAGTAAAACGTTTTATCTAACGCTACATCTCTTTTTGGGGGGTTAAGATTATGGTTAAGGATATTGTAAAGATGATTAAAGAAGGTAAATATATTGAAGTAAGAAACGAAATAACCAAGATGAATGTTGTGGATATTGCTCTGTTTTTGGAGGAATTAAACAATGAACACCTTTTGATAATTTTTAGGATGCTTCCGAAAGACATAGCTGCGAATGTGTTTTCATATATGTCATATGAACAACAAAAATATATAATAGAATCTTTTACAGATAAAGAAATTAAAACGATAATAGGAAAATTATTTCTCGATGATACAATAGATTTTCTGGAAGAAATGCCAGCAAACGTCGTTAAGAAAATACTTAAAAACACTGATGAACAAAGAAGGAAGCTTATTAATCAATTTTTAAACTATCCTGAAAATTCCGCTGGAAGCATAATGACCATTGAATATGTAGAATTGAAGAAAGAAATGACAATAAAGCATGCCCTTAGACATATTAAAAAAACAGGAATAGATAAAGAAACCATTGATACTTGTTATGTTATAGATGATTCAAGTCGAAAATTAGAAGGAATTGTGCCAATACGAAAGCTAATTTTAAATGATGAAAATATGATCATCAAAGATATAATGGATACAAATATAAAATATGTCTACACCATAGACGATCAGGAAAAAGTAGCAGCACTATTTAAAAAATATGATTTGATATCAATGCCAGTAGTGGACAAAGAAAATAGATTGGTTGGAATTATTACTATCGACGATATTGTAGATGTTATAGAACAAGAAAATACAGAAGATTTTCAGAAGATGGCAGCAATGCAACCTTCAGAAAAGAGATATTTGGAAACAAATGTAACATTTTTAGCAAAGCAAAGAATAACAAGGTTGTTGATACTTATGATATCTGCTACGTTTACCGCAAATATTATTAGAAGATTTGAGGATGTGTTACAATCAGTTGTAATACTAGCTGCATTTATTCCAATGTTGATGGATACAGGAGGAAACGCAGGTTCACAATCCTCTACGCTTATAATTAGAGGATTGGCATTGGGAGAAATTAAGCTGAAAGATGTATTTAAAGTGCTTTATAAGGAATTACAGGTGAGTTGTGTTGTAGGAAGCGTACTGGCTGTATTGAACTTTATAAAAATTTATTACGTTGAAAAGGTAGGTTTTAAAGTATCTGCTATTGTTTGCCTGAGTTTGTTTTGTACTATTGTATTGGCAAAAATAGTAGGAGGAGTATTGCCTATAATTGCAAAAAAACTCAAAATGGATCCGGCTATTATGGCAGGGCCTTTAATAACAACTATTGTAGACGCTGTTGCCCTTATAATTTATTTCGCAATGGCTTCAAGGTTTTTGTTACTGATTTAACGAATTCCAACATGCTGAGGGTAGCTTACATCTCCTACTTATCCTAAAGAACTGTTTGCTGTCATTTCAAGAATTAAAACGTTTATCAGGCCTAAATTCAGTAATTAATTCTAAATTCATTCATCTTAATTAAAATGTTAAATCTAACAAATTTTAATCGACGTAAGGGGAGTAGATATGATATACTTAGTCTAGGATAATATCTGATACTGATTATACATCTGCTGGGGATAAAATACACAAAAGAACAAATGATATAGTGGTATAGGGCCAGACAGACGGTGCTTATTTTAAATTTGAACTTGGAGGAATGGGCAATGGAAGAAAAAACAGCTCAAAAAAAGCCTCTGGTAGGTATAATAATGGGCAGTACATCTGATTTGGATACTATGAGACAGGCTGCAGAAATACTGGATGAGTTTGAAATCTCTTATGAAATGCGGGTTGTGTCCGCGCATCGTACCCCGGACCTCATGTTCGAATATGCATCAAGTGCCAAAGATAGGGGTATTGAGGTGATAATAGCCGGAGCAGGCGGTGCAGCGCATCTGCCGGGGATGACTGCTTCAAAGACCGTATTACCCGTTATAGGTGTACCGGTGGTCTCTAAAACCCTCAAAGGTCTGGATTCTCTGCTTTCAATTGTTCAGATGCCAGCAGGCGTTCCCGTGGCAACGATGGCTATAGGAAATGCAAAAAACGCCGGGCTTATGGCGGCGAGAATATTGGCCATTAAATACCCTGAAATTGCAGAAAAACTTAGAGATTATGCCGAGGCAGTGGCTAAAAAAGTTAGGGAAACAAAGATATGAGGTGGTGGCTATGGAGGCGATTCTTCCCGGCAGCACAATAGGTGTATTGGGTGGCGGGCAGCTTGGCAGGATGTTAGCGTTTGAGGCAAAACGCATGGGTTATAAGGTAGTTACTCTAGATCCTGTTCCCAATTCACCGTGTGGCCAAATTGCGGACAAGCAAATTGTTGCGGAATTTGATGATTTTGACGCAGCATTTAAGCTTGCAGAGATGTGCGATGTAATAACTTATGAATTTGAAAATGTAAATGTTGAAATTGTAGAAGCCCTTGAGGAAGAGAACAGATTATACCCGCGCAGCCATGTTTTAAGGATTACTCAAAACAGATTGCAAGAAAAGGAGTTTGTGCGCAATATCGGAATTGGAGTAGTGGATTTTTGTAGAGTTGAGTGTTCCGAAGATGTAGAATCTGGATATAGGAAAGTAGGCCTTCCGGCAATCTTAAAGACAGTCCATGGAGGCTATGATGGTAAGGGTCAGGTGGTGGTAGAGAGTGAAGAAGATTTAAAACGTTTAAATATAAAAGGGCAGACTTTGATATGGGAAAAAAAGGTGCCTTTTATAAAAGAACTGAGCGTTGTATGCGCAAGGGATGTTAGAGGTAATGTGGTTACCTACCCGGTTTCTGAAAACATACATAGGGAAAACATTTTGGACATGTCCATTATACCTGCGCGCATCTCAAAAGAGATAGAGAACAGGGCAAAAGAAGTTGCCGAGACCATAGCGGTAAAACTGGATATCGTGGGGGTATTCTGCGTTGAAATGTTTTTGTTGAAAGACGGCAGGATTTTTGTTAATGAGATTGCGCCGAGGCCGCACAATAGCGGGCATTATACAATAAATGCCTGTGTGACTTCTCAATTTGAACAGCAATTGAGGGCTGTCTGCGGTTTGCCGCTGGGTTCAACAAAATTGCTTTCTCCTGCGGCGATGGTTAACATCCTCGGTGAAGGAAGGGGAAACAGTTTAACGGGTGTTGATGAACTGCTTCAGGATCCAGATATAAGTTTTCATTTCTACGGCAAAAAAGAGGCAATGGCAAGGCGTAAGATGGGACATATTACCGTGTTGGCAGATAGTGTTGAGGAAGCTATTAAAAAAGCTGAACAAAAGAGAAAACAATTGAAGTGGGTTTAGATATACATACTGCAATTTCAGCACTATTGGAAGGATAAAAATTTATTGAAAGGACTGACTGCTTTAAATTCCACAGGTGCAGAAGCATCCGGAGGGAAGGAGGAATGCCAATAAAAATGAAGAAGTATATTATCACAATTTCGTCAATTATCATCATGGTTTGTCTCGGTGGCGTATATGCCTGGAGTGTTTTTGTACCGCCATTAAAGGCTGAGCACGGGCTTTCTACGGCAGAGACACAGTTACTCTTTGGCTTTACTATTGCCGTCTTTACTATTGCTATGATATTTGCCGGCAGACTGCAAGAAAAGCGGGGACCCAGATTAACGGCTTCCATCGGGGCGATTTTTTTTAGTTCGGGATACCTGTTGGCTTCAATTTCTAAAGGACAGATAGTTTTGCTTCTTCTTGGTATCGGCATTCTGTCGGGAGCCGGCATCGGTTTTGGATATGTTTGTTCATTGACGACACCCATCAAGTGGTTTCCCCGCTATAAGGGATTGATTACCGGAATATCGGTGGCAGGTTTTGGCGGAGGTGCCATATTGCTTTCCTATATTGTTAAATTTTTGCTGGCAAGAGAAATGCCTGTGTTGGATATATTCCGCACTATAGGCATCGGCTATGGGATGGTAGTTTTTCTTTCTGCCCTCGCACTCTCTGTGCCGGAAGATATAAAAAAGGAAAGAGGTGAGGGGTTTTTCAATGCCTCGGAACTGGTTAAGGACAGGAAACTGTGGGCGCTTTTCTTCGGTATGTTTGCGGGGACATTTGCAGGACTTCTGGTTACGGGGAATCTTAAACCGATTGGACTTTCTTACGGTATCAGTGATAAAATTGCCACCGCTGCTATAAGCCTTTTGGCTGTGGGAAACGCAGCCGGTAGAATTATTTGGGGACGCCTCTCTGACATGCTTGGAGGAAGGCGTTCAATCATTGCGGCACTTCTTTTCCTGTCAGTATTTACACTTACGTTGTTTTTCGGAGCGCGGTACGATGCGGGATTTCTTCTTATCACTTTTGCTATTGGCCTGGGTTTTGGAGCAAACTTTGTTCTGTTTGCGACAGAAGTATCGCATATCTATGGTGTCCATAAGGTAGGGACCATTTATCCTTTTGTCTTTCTATCCTACGGCATTGCAGGCATTATCGGTCCAATAATAGGCGGTTGGCTCTTTGATATTATGCAAACCTATCACGCTGCGATTATTATCTCTGCGTTAATTTGCACGGCCGGAGCAGCAGTATATGCTTTCTTGATACCAGGGAGAAGGGATTCTTAAGAATCTTCAAGGGAACTTGGCCGAGCCTGGCAGGAACCTGATTGCTCCCTTGCTCCACAAAAACTAGAGAAAATCTAGCCAAGAGCATTGAGAAAGCATATTCAGATGCTGTAGCAAGTATACGAGAAGGCTTTGCAGTAACCCTTCCTTATTGAAAACTGGGAATTCCTTGAGTGCTGCAGATACTAATATAGTCTGCATTTGATATAATTCATAATGCAGCTCGAAATGTCAAGAGAAAAAGGAATGAGAACAGATATTATACTGAAGTACAGTAAGTCTTATAGAATCGGAGAGCAGTTTCGCTGTATCAAAGGTTATCGGGAGCTCCCACTACTCAGAGCAGCACGATAACTGTTATTCGTTCAATTATTTTTTTATTTGTTCGGTTCGTACATCAACAGCCTCATGATAGCCCATTGTCCTGGATAAGCTTTTTTAACATCTTCCCAACGAATTATAATAAACGCAATCAAACAATGTCAATAACTTGAGAAAATGTCACCCTAAAAACTAGTTAATTATCGTGTGAAAATGTCACTTTTGCGTTAGAATTTTAACCGGGCCTTTGCAATTTTAGTTATTCCGTTCGGCCAGTCAAGGGTGAAATAAACGGGCTTCGCCCGCCCTTGACAAGCCTCATTCCATAACTTGATATAAATTAAGCTCGGTTAGGAAAATTGCACCTCGTTCTTCATAGTGACATTTTATCACGATACTCTACAAGGTGACATTATCACAAGA
>DFNM01000156.1:0-13929 GCA_002376045.1 Firmicutes bacterium UBA3567 | reverse complement strand
GTGACATTATCACAAGATAATCACAATAAACGCAATCAAACATTTGACATTTGACGTGATATTATATATAATCTTCATAAAATATATTTGATACAAGCAATGAAGGGAAAAGTATATCGGTTAATCTATACACAGAGAGGAGTAGCTGGTGAAAATTCTCCTATAGGTACCGATAGAAGGCCACCCCTGAGTTTCTGGATGATGAATCCAGACGGAAACACCGTTATTCATCTTATTAATGAGGGATTAACAGTTCGGCGATAAAAATTGATTCCAGGGTTGAGCTGTTAATAAATAGGGTGGTACCACGTGAGGCAAACCTCTCGTCCCTACCGGGAAGAGAGGTTTTTAAATTTAAAAAACCAAGGGGAGGTAGATTCGCGGTGATGTCCAGCAAAGAAATAAGGGAAAAATTCTTGAGTTTTTTCGAAAAGCATGATCATACAAGGGTTCCCAGTTCATCTCTTGTGCCCAAAGATGATGATACCCTTTTGTTCACCAATGCAGGTATGGTTCAGTTTAAGGATGTTTTTTTAGGCAAAAAAAAGCTGCCTTACAAACGAGCTGTAACAGCCCAGAAATGTGTACGAGCTGGAGGCAAACACAATGATTTAGAAAGTGTAGGTAAAACAGCCAGACACCATACTTTTTTTGAGATGCTGGGCAATTTTTCCTTTGGAGATTATTTCAAAAAAGATGCAATAGAATTTGCATGGGAGTTTTTAACTGATGAATTAAGCCTGCCTAAAGATAAACTATGGGTTACTATATATAAAGATGATAATGAGGCTTTTAAGCTGTGGCAGGAAATAACGGGTATTCCGGCAGAAAGGATAGTAAGGTTGGGGGAGAAGGATAACTTTTGGAGCATGGGAGATATCGGCCCCTGTGGTCCTTGCAGTGAGATCTTCATTGATAGAGGAGAAGAGGAACGGTGTGATGCTCCGGAATGCGGTATTGGAAAGTGTGATTGTGATAGGTGGAGAGAATTATGGAATCTGGTTTTCATGCAGTATGATAGGGATAAAACAGGTAAGCTTACTCCTCTTCCAAAACCAAGTATTGATACGGGAATGGGGCTAGAAAGAATCGCAACAGTTATGCAGAACGTATACAGCAATTATGATACTGATTTATTAAAACCAATAATAGATTATGTTGAAGAATTTACCGGCCAAAAATATCATGGTGATGATAGAGGTTTTCCCTTTAGAGTAATAGCGGACCACGTGAGGGCCTGCTCTTTCCTGATCAGTGATGGAGTTATTCCAGGCAATGAAGGTAGAGGATATGTTTTGAGAAGGATCTTACGAAGAGCAGTTAGATTTGGTAAAGTGCTGGAGCTTGAGAAACCTTTCCTCCACAAAGTGGTTCCTGTTGTAGTAGATATAATGGGGGAAGCCTACCCTGAAATCAAAAAAATGCAGGATTTTGTTGTTGAGACAATCAAAAGTGAAGAGGAAAGATTCTTCTTAACATTAAATGAAGGAATAAAACGAGTAACTACCGTTATTGAAAAGCTAAAACAAAAAGGAGAAAAAGTAATTCCGGGGGATGAGGCTTTCAAGATTTACGATACGTATGGATTTCCATTAGATCTTACCAGAGATATGGCAGAAGAAAACGGTATGATAGTGGATGAACAGGGTTTTGCTAAAGCCATGGAACAGCAAAGAAGAAGAGCAAAAGAAGCTCAGAAGAAAAAAGACGAAAAACAACTTCCCAAAGAAGCGGAAAGCATTTTCAACAAAATACAGCAGGAACAGTTTACAGGATACACCGAGTATGAAACAGATACAGAGATTTTGGGTATCATCGTAGATGGCAGTGTAAAACATAAGATTGAATCTCAGAAAAAAGGGATCATCATAACCCGCAAGACTTCTTTTTATGCCGAAGGAGGAGGCCAAGTATCAGATACAGGGTATATCGTATCATCAACAGGTAAATTCCGGGTTGATGAGGTTAGAAAAACTCCTGATGGGAAAATATATCATGTTGGAGAAATGATAGAAGGCAGTTTTGATACGAATGATAAAGTTAAGACGAAAATAAATGTTGAGAAACGCAAGAATACAGCCCGTAATCACACAGCCACTCATTTGTTGCACCAGGCCCTGAGGGATGTTTTGGGAGAGCATGTTAAGCAATCAGGTTCATTAGTTGAACCGGAAAGACTGAGATTTGATTTCTCCCATTATGCGGCTTTAACAGAGGGAGAAATTGAACAAATTGAAGAGAAAATAAATGAAAAGATACTTGAAAACCTGCCGGTTGATGTTATAATAACTACTGTGCAGGAAGCTTTAAAACAGGGAGCCCAGGCCCTTTTTGGAGAAAAATACGGAGAAAAAGTCCGAGTTGTAAATATTGGTAATTACAGCAAGGAGTTGTGCGGTGGTACACACGTTAGGAGCACTGGAGAGATAGGGTTGTTTAAGATATTGAGGGAAACCAGTGTGGGATCTGGATTAAGAAGAATTGAAGCCGTAACAGGAAAAGGCCTGCTCAAAGCAAATAAAGTTTTAGAGAATAAACTCCATGAAATTTCAAAGATCCTAAAAGTAAAAGAGGAAGATGCTATAGATAGAATAAAAGAATTGATAGAAACTGTAAAAAAATACGAAAAACAGATAGATTCCCTTCAGGATAAATTGAGCAACATAAAAGCCCTTAATATTGTAAAGCAGGGTAAAGATATCAATGGTATTAAAATCATAGCTTCTTCAGTGAAGGCAACTGGTATGGCGGATTTGAGAAAGATAATGGATAATTTGAAGAATAATATTGATTCAGGCATTATAATTTTAGGGGCAAACATAGATGGAAAAGCAAACTTTGTTACCGCTGTGACTGATGACATGGTTAAGCGAGGATTACACGCAGGTAAAATAATAAAAGAGGTTGCCAAAGTTGCAGGAGGTGGTGGAGGAGGCCGACCTGATGTGGCTCAAGCTGGCGGAAAAATAGGAAATAAGGTAGAAGAAGCCCTGAAAAAGGGAGAAGAGATATGTCTACAAAAAATTAATAACATTACTTAAAAATGGGTATTTTAATAAGAGCGTGGGCAGTTCCACGCTTTTTATTAAATCAAAAAGGATTATTTTTTATCGGTGTAGAAATAATAAATTATAAATTCTGGAGGGGGGGACTGGAGCTTATGAATAAAAACATGGAAAACACAATGAAGTTTAATGTTGAAAAGGAAGAAGAGAACGAAGCTCGTAATATTTTATTGAAAATATATGAAGCCCTTGAAGAAAAAGGATATAATCCCATCAATCAAATAGTAGGATATTTGCTATCGGGAGATCCAGCATACATAACAAGTCACAAAAACGCAAGAAGCCTGGTAAGAAAACTGGAAAGGGATGAATTCCTTGAAGAACTGGTGCGGTACTATATAAAATCCAAATAGAGGTGTAGGCTTTGAAGTTCAAGAAAATATTATGTGTTTTCGGTGTACTGATATTTATTTTTTTATTTTCCGAGAATTGCAAAGCATTTGTAAAAAATGATAAAAAATTGATAATCCTGCTGATGGATTCCTTTACACTGGATGATATCATCAATTCAGATGAACCGAATTTGCAATACATCTTAAAAAATGGATATTTGGGATTAATGAATACCAGAAGTTCTGGATATTCTACAAGGGAAAAAAGCTATGTTACGTTGGGGGCTGGCAGAAGGGCAGAATCTGTAAGGGATTCTGCCAATGGTTTTAATATATGGGAAAAGCTCGATTATCAACTGATGAAAGACGTGTACTTTACCCGAACAGGTAAATCAGTCAAAAAAGGAGAAATAGTAAACATAAATATAAACTTGCTTAAGCAGATAAATGAAAAAGGAGATTATGGAGCAGTTCCAGGATCACTGGGGGAAATTTTAAACAAAAGCGGCATTAAAATTGCCGTAATGGGAAATGGCGATGTTTTTGATGAAAAACACAGAGAAATAACTTCGGTTTTTATGAATGTTAATGGTGTAGTGGAAAAGGGCATTGTAGATAAGTCTTTGTTAATAAAAGACAATCATTATCCTACAGGATATAGAATGGATTATGAAAAGGTCCTGAACTACATACAAAAATGGAAAACCCATTTTCATATAATTGCTCTACAAATAACGGATTTATACAGATTGGAAAGGACAAAAGAGTATTTAAATTCTAAGCAACACTTAAAATACAAAAGGGATGTTTTAAATGAGCTTGATGATTTTCTGTATAAAATCAAAAGCATATATGCTGATGAAGAATATGCTTTGATGCTTATTGTTCCTTTTCCTTCAATGGAAGCTAATGAAAAAGGAGAAAAGCTTACTCCTGTTGTTTTATACATCAAGGATAATTTTAATGGTGTTTTAACTTCTCCAACAACGAGAAGAGATGGGATAATAACGAACACTGATTTTTTACCATGGGTCTTGAGATTTTTTGGGATATATAAGAAGTTTTCTGGAGATATTATTCCAGTAAAAAAACAAGACCACCTAAAGTTTATAACCGATTTAAGTGAAAAGATTGCAAAGATACACAGGTATAGGTCTCCGGTTATTAAAAACTATATAATACTGCAAATTTTTGTGGTTTTTATCCTTATTTTGGGAATGCTTTTTTTTCAAAAAATACCAGGATCCCTTGCTTCTGTATTAATACAGCTGTGTATATTTATAATGTGTGTGCCTATTTCGATATTAATATTGCCCATTATAGGATACTATAGTTTGTACAATACCATAGGATTGCTTTTAATAATGACTTTAATAATAGTCGGCATGGTAAATATTTTAAATAAAGGATTGCTCTATGACCTTTATCTATCCATCTCTTTTATATGTATGGCAACTGTATCCATTTTAATCATAGATTTGTTCACCGGAGCGAATCTTATAAAAAATTCGTTGTTAGGGTACTGTCCAGTAATCGGTGCCAGGTTTTACGGTATAGGTAATGAGTACTGCGGAATTTTAATAGGTTCAACTATTGTAGGAATGACTATTTTGAAACATAAAACCAAAATACCAGTGTCAATTGAAATTCTAATGTTTTTAACTGTTGTGGCAATGATAGCATTGCCCTTCTGGGGGGCGAATTTTGGAGGTACAATAACAGCTGTTTCTGCTTTCTTTTATGTGTTAATTAAAGAGAATAAAAACAGATTTACACCAATAGATGTTGTAAAACTGCTTGTGGGTCTAGTAGCCTTTATTTTTTTGACAGGATATATTGATTATTTTATTTTAAAAGGTTATACTCATTTTGGAAGATTTATCAGTAAACTTTTTAATAAAGATGTATCTGTTGTATCAGATATAATCTTCAGAAAAGTTTCAATGAATATTAGGCTGCTAAAATGGACAATCTGGAGTCAAGTCCTGTTAACCTTCCTTGTTTTTTTAGTGTTCATAGCTTTTAAACCGATGGGAATTTTAAACTGTATATTCAAAACAAACCCCTTTATGAAAATTGCTTTTGCTTCAGTCCTTTTAGCAGATATTATTGGAATGATGGTAAATGATTCCGGAGTGGTGATGTCAGCAACTACTTCCATCTATATGATCATGACATTGTGTATACTAATTTTGGAAAAAAAGAATTTTGAGGTGCATAAATCGTGAGGATAATGGGATTGGATGTGGGAGATAAAAAGATTGGGATAGCTTTAAGTGACAGCATGGGATGGACTGCTCAGGGATACAGTGTTATAGAACGAAAAAATCTTAAGGGGACTCTTTGTAAAATAAAAAAAATAGTAGAAAGATATGATGTAACCCAGGTGATAATAGGTTTACCCAAGAATATGAATGGTAGTATTGGCCCTCAAGGAGAAAAAATTTTGAAATTTGCAGAAGAACTTGGTAATATAATTAATAATATAGAAATAAAGTTGTGGGATGAAAGGTTAACGACAATTGAAGCGGAAAAAACCTTAATAGAAGCGGATTTGAGCAGGAGAAAACGAAAACAAGTTATAGATAAACTTGCAGCAGTTTTAATCCTGCAAAATTATCTAGACAGCAGAAGATTACAAGAGAGGTGAGATAAATGACTCACAAATTAATTACTTTGCTTGGTGAAAATGGTGAACCCTACAATTTTGAAGTTCTAGGAGTAATAACAGTGGGTAACAGAGATTATGCCATTCTGCTTCCAGAAAATGATGACGGAGATGAGGCTTGTGTTTTTAGACTGGAAAAAGACAATCAAGGTGAAGATATACTTGTAGAGATTGAGGATGATGAGGAATTAAACAGCGTAGCTATGGCATGGAAGGAACTGAACAAAGAAAAATTAAATTAATTATTGACAAAGCTGTATATTTTGTTTATAATACAACTTAAAAACAATGAAAGCCCATGATGGGGAAGAGTAAATACAACTTTCATTCCAGAGAGTCGGTGGTTGCTGTGAACCGATAGGAGGTTGTATTGAATCCACCCCTGAGGTGATAGCGACGAGTTATCCGGCAGTGCCCCGATAAAAGCACTTAAGAGGGTTGTAAAACGAACAGCCAAGTAGGGTGGCACCACGGGAAATTCCGTCCCTAGTATGAGGGGATGGAATTTTGTTTTACAACCAATTAGGGTGGTACCACGGGTAGAAGCCGTCCCTATTATGAGGGCGGTTTTTTATTTTTACACAGGAGGGAGATACCAATGAAAAAACAACTGCGAGTCCCAGGGCCAACCGAAGTCCCTGAGGAAGTTTTAAGGGAATCTTCAAAACAAATGATAGGCCATAGAAGTGCCGAGTATGTGGAAATGTTTAAAAAAATAAGTGAGGATATTAAGCAGGTTTTTATGACAGAAAACGATGTATTGATTTTTCCGGGTGCAGGAACCGGAGGAATGGAAGCGGCTATCGTCAACCTGTTTTCTCCGGGAGATAAAGTTTTGGTGTTGACAACAGGAGTTTTCGGAGACCGATTTGCGGAAATAGCTGTCAGTTTTGGATTAAAGGTTGAAAAGCTGACATTTGATCCGGGACAGTGTGTGAACCCTGACAAAGTAAGAGAAAGGATGGAGAGGAATAGGGAAGAAATAAAGGCAGTTATCGTTACCCATAATGAAACATCGACAGGAGTATTGAATGATATTAAGGAAATAAAAAGTGCTTTAGGTGATTTCCCGGGTTTGTTTGTTGTGGATGCAGTAAGTTCCCTGGGTGCTGCTGAATTAAAAACCGATGAATGGGGAATAGATGTTGTTGTAACGGGATCACAAAAAGCTTTGATGACACCACCTGGTTTAGCTCTAATAAGTGTTAGTGAAAAAGCCTGGAGAGCATGTGAAAGCTCTAAGCTGCCGAAATATTACTGGAGTTTTGTGCGAGCAAGGGAATACCTTAAAAAAGGTCAAAACCCATATACTCCGGCAGTTCAACAGATATATGCTCTAAAGGAGGCAGTAAGGATGATTTTGGAGGAAGGGCTGGATAATGTTTTTTTGCGCCACAGGAAACTGAGTAAAGCCTTCAGACATGGCATTAGAGGAATGGGGTTGGAACTATTTGCACGCGATGAAATAGCATCCCCCACTGTTACGGCAGTTAAAATCCCAGAGAATCTGAACTTTAATAACTTTAAAAAACGGCTTAAAACAGACTTTAACATAGAAATAGCCGGAGGTCAAAAAGAGCTGAAAAACAAAATTTTCAGATTTGGTCACATGGGATATATAGATGAAAAAGATATTTTGGCATGCATTTCAGCCATTGAGATATGTTTAAAGAATCTGGGACTGTCCATCAAGATCGGCAGCGGGATAATCGCTGCTGAAGAAATTTTAATAAAGGGGGAATAACAATAAAGATGAAAGTTCTGGTTACCGATAAAATATCAGAAAAAAGTATACAAATCTTAAAAGAAGAAGTAATTGTGGAAACAAACTACAATCTGACACCGGAAGAATTAGCTCAAAAAATAAAAGATTTCGATGCATTAATAGTCAGAAGCGGAACACAGGTAACAAAAGAAGTAATTGGTGCAGCTGATAATCTAAAGGTTATTGGCAGAGCAGGGGTTGGTGTTGATAACATTGATATACATGCTGCTACGCAAAAAGGTATAATTGTATTAAATGCACCTGAAGGCAATACCATTGCTGCGGCAGAGCATACCATTGCAATGATGCTTTCACTGTCAAGAAATATTCCTTCTGCCAGCAATTCAGTAAAAAGAAATGAATGGGAAAGAAAAAAATTCATGGGAGTAGAAATCAAGGACAAAGTCATCGGAATAATTGGTTTCGGAAGGATAGGCCGTGAAGTGGCGAAAAGAGTAAGAGCTTTTGGAATGAGGGTGCTTGTATATGACCCTTATTTATCCCGGGAAACGGCCAGAAGTAAAGGCGTGGAATTGGTTGATTTTGAAATACTTTTAAAGACTTCGGATTTCATAACACTCCACGTACCCCTGACTGATAAAACAAGGAACATGATAGACAGGGAAGAATTTGCTATTATGAAACCGGGTATCAGAATAATAAATTGTGCTCGAGGCGGAATTATAAATGAAGAAGCACTTTATGAAGCAATTAAACAAGGAATTGTAGCCGGCGCCGCCCTTGATGTCTTTGAAATAGAACCCCCGACGAAAGATAACAGGTTGCTTACACTGGATAATGTTATAGCGACTCCGCATTTAGGTGCGTCTACCAGAGAAGCCCAGGAAAACGTTTCATTAGATGTGGTAAAGGATGTATTGAGAGCCTTAAAAGGCGAACAGGTTAAAAACCCCATAAACATGCCCACTATAAAGGATGAGGATTATGAAAAAATCAAGCCGTATATGGTCCTTGCTGAAAAAATGGGTAAGTTTTATGTGCAGTTCAAGAATGGTAGGATTAATGAAATTGAAATGATTTATAATGGTGAGATATCTCGTTTTGAAACGAAAATAATAACGATATCCGCTCTCAAAGGCATTCTGTCAGTGTTTTTGCAGGAATCAATAAACATAGTCAATGCACCAGTTATTGCAAAAGAAAGAGGTATAAGGATAAAAGAAACAAAGAGCCCGGAAATAGAAAATTATAATAACCTTGTTACGTTAAAAGTTAAAACGGATAAAACAACGGGTTCTGTAAGTGGTACCATTTTTGCCAAAAACGATCCTCGGATCGTTAAGATCGACGATTTCTACATTGATCTGGTTCCAGAAGGATATGTGCTGCTAACATCCCATAGAGATCAACCAGGTGTGGTAGGAAGGGTAGGAACCATCCTGGGTGAGAACGATATTAATATTGCCACTATGCAGGTGGGTAGAAAGTACCCAAGGGGTGAGGCGATTATGGCGTTAACAGTAGATGAAATTGTTAGTAAAGATATTATTAAACAATTGGAACAGGTAAAAGGTATAAACAAGATGCATCTTGTGATCTTTTAAAGTGAGGGGGATAATGGCTTTTAAAATAAAAGGCAAAAAAACAAGGGGAAAATTTGTAAAACGTCTTAACAGGTTTTTAGCCGTTGTAGAGGTCAATGGAAAAGAAGAGTTTGTTCATGTTCCCAATTCGGGGAGAATGGAGGAACTTTTGGTTCCCGGAAGGGAAGTCATTGTAAAATATGCTGGAAACAAAAACAGAAAGAGCAGATATGACTTGTTAATGGTAAATCACAATAATATCATTGTTGCTGTCGATTCAAGGCTCCCTTCAAAAATATTTCTGGATGGTTTTTATAATAAAAAATTTAAAGAATATGTAGATTACCAACATGTTGAAACAGAAATTGTATACAGAGATAGCAGACTTGACATATGTTTAACTTCAACTGATAATAAAAAATGTTTTTTAGAATTAAAATCAGTAACCCTTGTTGATAAAAGAATAGGGTTATTTCCTGATGCACCGACTTTACGAGGAACAAGGCATATTGAAGAACTATTAAAAGCAAAGGATGACGGGTTTGAAGCGGGGATTATGTTTGTAGTATTAAGGAATGATGCCGTATCCTTTGCTCCCAATAAAGAAACAGATCCCTTATTCAGCAAAACTTTAAAAAAAGCATATGAAAAGGGTATTTTGATAACGGCTTATACATGTAATATCACTCCAGATTTTATCGATATTTACAAACAAATTCCGGTTAACTTGACAAATTGATACTTTTAAAATATACTTAAGGGGAAATTTCCCAACATTATTAGGAGGCCTCTGTAATGGCTAACAGGATAAAGGAAATAGAAAAGAAACTAAAACAACGCAATTATAAATTAACAAATCAACGTAGAGCTATCCTTGAGATTCTTCTGGAGAATAAATCAGAACATCCGAGCAGTGAAGAGATATTTAAGTTGGTAAAAGAGAGACATCCGGATATCGGATTAGCAACAGTTTATAGAACTTTACAGCTTTTCGATGAATTGGATATAATCCATAAACTAAATTTTGGAGATGGATGTTATCGCTATGAAATTAACAGAGAACAGAAACACCACCATCATCACTTAATTTGTATGAAGTGCGGCAAAGTAATAGAATTTGGTGATGATTTGCTTGAAAAACTGGAAGCAAACATCGAAAAACAAAACAATTTTAAAGTCCTCGACCACAGAGTAAAGTTTTTTGGATATTGTGCTGAATGCCAAAAACAAATATAGAAAGGCTTATTTCTTTCGTTCGAAGAAATAAGCCTTTTTTTGTTGTTTTATGACCCGTTTTTGATTAAAGCTTTTCCTATTTCAGCAGCAGCAAAAGGTATGGCAGCAAAGGCTAAAATGTAGGCCCAGTGTGAAAGGGTGAGTGGAACGGTTTGAAAAACATTTCTTAAAAATGGAACATATACAACCATCAAAATCAAGATAAAGGATATGATATTCCCCCACAGCATGTATTTGTTTGAAAACAGCCCCAATTCAAAGACAGATGTTGTTTCAGAACGTACTGTAAATGCTCGCAACAGTTCACTTGTTGATAATGTTACAAAAGCAAAAGTTCTGGCAATTGTTAGGTTTTGGGTAGTCTGAAGAGTTAAATAATAAATTCCCAATGTTGCTGCGGTCATGGCTATGCTCTGGATAATTATTTTTCTTTGTATTTTTCTGTTTAAAATAGGCTCATCGGGGTTTCTGGGTGGTTGTTTCATGATACCCGGTTCTCCGGGTTCCATCCCCAGAGCGAGAGCTGGAAAAGCATCTGTAACAAGGTTTAACCACAAGATTTGAATAGGGATTAGGGGTATGGGCCAGCCAAGCACCATTGCTAAGAAAATAACCAGGATTTCAGCAATGTTACAGGTCAGCAGGAAGAACACAAATTTCCTGATGTTGCTGAAAATAATTCTACCCTCTTCTATTGCGGAAATTATGCTGGCGAAATTGTCATCTATCAGGATCATTTCAGCTGTTTCTTTGGCTACATCTGTACCGGTAATTCCCATGGCAACTCCTATATCAGCTTTTTTAAGGGCTGGAGCGTCATTAACTCCATCACCTGTCATTGCTGTGATTTCACCTTTCTTTTTCAGGACGCTTACTATACGGACCTTGTGTTGAGGAGATACCCTGGCATACACATCAACATCATCAATCACTTTTTCCAGTTCATTGTCATCCATTTTATCGAGTTCAACACCTGTCAAAGCTTTAGAGTTTTCATCCATGATCTTAAGCTCTTTGGCAATAGCGACAGCGGTTTCCCTGTAATCTCCAGTTATCATTATGGGACGTATACCGGCAGATTTACACACTTCAACGGCTTTAGCTGCCTCAGGTCTTGCTGGATCGATCATGCCAAGCAATCCGACGAAAATCAAATCCTTTTCATGTTTTTGTGGATCAGGATGTCTTGGAATTTCTTCAACTGGTTTGTATGCCACAGCAAGAACCCGCAATGCCTGTTTAGCCATTTTACGATTTGCGTCTAGAATTCTAGCTTTTTTATCTTCGGTGAGTTCCCTTATTTCGTTGTTTTCATAGATGGATTTGCATAAATCAAGAACTATGTCAGGAGCCCCTTTAACAAAAGCAAGATATCCTTTGTCTTCAGGATTGGAGTGAAATGTGGTCATGCGTTTTC
This sequence comes from Firmicutes bacterium UBA3567, assembly GCA_002376045.1. Lineage (GTDB taxonomy): Bacteria > Bacillota > Thermosediminibacteria > Koleobacterales > UBA3567 > UBA3567. Next base: position 1,902 of record DFNM01000156.1, on the reverse strand, counting down.
GTTCAGAATCAAAGGGAATTTCCTGCTTTCTTACATATTCTCTGTTTAAATCATCGGACCACATACCGGCCTTACTGGCTGCAACCACCAAAGCTCCTTCGGTGGGGTCACCGATAATTCTCCATGAATCTTCTGCTGATTCTTCTTCGATTTTTTCAAGTTTTGCATCATTACAGAGAGCTCCTATTTTTAATAAAAGGGAAAGGTGAGGATCCTTATCGGGATCAGTTTCTTTATCATTTTTTAAGAATTTGCCTGCAGGTTTATAACCTCTTCCAGTTACTTGTGTGAATTCATTGTTTGTATAGATTGAAACAACTGTCATCTCGTTTTGTGTCAGGGTTCCTGTTTTATCGGAACAGATTGTTGTCGTGCTGCCCAGAGTTTCAACAGCATGAAGTTTTTTGATTATTGCATTTCGTTTTACCATTCTCTGCATCCCGAGAGCTAAAACAATTGTAACTACAGCGGGTAAGCCTTCTGGAATGGCAGCAACTGCGAGGCTTATGGAAGTCATAAACATTTCAAGAATAGGTTCTCCCCTAAGCAGCCCCAGAACAAAGACTACAGCAACAACAGCCAGGCATATAATACCCAACCATTTACCGAACTCTGTCAGTTTTTTCTGGAGAGGTGTCTGTTCGTCCTCATATGATTCCAGCATTTCAGCGATTTGTCCTATTTCAGTATTCATTCCCGTTGAAACAACGATACCTTTACCTCTGCCATAAGTTACAACTGTACTCATGTATGCGGTGTTGTCTCTATCACCCAGAGGCTTTTCTTCATCGTAAACTACAGAAGCATCCTTCTCAACAGGTACAGATTCACCTGTTAGAGAAGCTTCTTCTATCTTTAAATTGACGCTTTCGAACAGCCTGACATCAGCAGGAACATAATCCCCTGTTTCAAGGATAACAACATCTCCAGGGACCAATTCTCTGGCCGGTATTTCCTGCCTTTTCCCATTCCTGATTACACTGGCCTGAGGTGCCGCCATTTTTTTAAGAGCTTCCAGGGCTTTTCCTGCTTTGGATTCCTGCACAACACCGAGAATGGCGTTTAGCACAACTATAATCAAAATAACAATGGAATCTGTTACTTCTCCAACGATAATTGATACAATACTGGCGGCAATGAGGATAAGAACCAGAAAATCTTTAAACTGTTCTAAAAACCTTTCCCAGATTGTCGGGCCCTCTTTGGTTGCCAGTTCATTATAGCCATATTTTTTTAGCCTTTTTTTAGCTTCTTCTGCGGTCAAACCGTTTTCAAAATGTGACTTTAAGCGTCTTGCTACTTCTTCTGAAGGTAATTTATAAGCTTGGAAGTCATCCTTTGTTTTACTGGAATTGTTCAAAGATATCCCTCCCTTAACAGTAGTTTCATATCTTATTTATTATTCTCCTTAAGAATTTTTTTATCATCCCTCCTTTATTTTTTAAATCTTAACATAATAAAAAAAGACCTTTAACACGCACTAATAGCACGTGTTAAAGGTCTTGCTCTCTGGTAACAACCAAAGGATTGAGCCAGACACTGAAAAGTGCCGTCCTGTTGACTCAATCTTAAAAGCTACTCCCCTTTAACCTAGTAGAATTATAACAGATAGCATGATGATTGTAAAGAACATATATTGAAATTTTTTTTTTATGATGTTAGACTAAAAAAAGGTAAATAACAAATGGGAGAGATTTGATTGGTTAAAGTGTATTTGATTAGACATGGAGAATCTGAGGGCAACAGAAATAAAATTTTCCAGGGATGTCTGGATTATGAGCTAACTAGGGAAGGTATACAACAGGCATACAAACTCGCCGAAAGGTTGAAATTCTGTCAGATTCAAAGGATATACTCAAGCGGCCTTGCAAGAGCTTACACAACGGCAAAGATAATAGCAGT
>DFNM01000195.1 GCA_002376045.1 Firmicutes bacterium UBA3567 | reverse complement strand
GGCAAAGGGAAGCTTGCTGAGCGAATTGTTGCCATTGCAGAAGAAAAAGGGGTTCCAGTTTACAATGACCCGGAATTGGTAAAAGAGCTGGTAAAGCTCGATATTTCCCAGGAAATACCCCCACACCTGTATGAAATTGTAGCTCGAATACTGGTGTTTGTATACAACCTGGATAAGAAGCAATCTGCAAGAAAACACGAATAGAAAACTATCCATGAAGAAGCAGTGATTTAAAACCCATCTTCTCCATGGTGTTGTTACAGAATTACCGAGAATTTCTTCGGGTTTTGTGGTGGATCAATCTCATAGGATTTCCGATTTGTGGATTTTTTTGGGTGTTTATACCGTGACAGACATATTGCCTCTCCTTTAAATGCTTATCCATATGGCAGATTTGGATAGTCTTTGTAAATTTTAGCAAACAAAATACCCCTAGCTGAGGTAATATACGGGTAATATCTTGAATTTTAAGGAAAGAAGGTGTGAATCAGTAGAAGGCAGGCTGTAGAAATACCTGGTCAGGTTGAGATAGCTCTGGGGGAGTCAGATTGGATGTGACGGTTCCCTATAAATTGGAAGTATAAGGCAGTAATTAGTAATTATGAACAAAGAGTAACTACTCAGCATACGTAAAATGCACCCCCTCAAAATGGCACAAAAACTCTTGTTTAAAAAAAGTGTCAACTTGAAAATCAAATTTCCACATCAGTTCCATATCGGGCATAGTTCCTATAATAATTTAGTACTGCCTTAGAATGGATTTCAGTAATCAGCCTGTTAATTAGCTCTATTTTTTCTGTTATATTTGGCTTTTTAAAATTTTTTTCTCTATGGCTGTACTTTGCCGCAGAATTGGCGAAGGGTTCGAGTTTATTTTTTTATGTTGAATAGTTACAACAAAGTTTTTTGATACGCTTTCTTCATTGATACTTTCTCCTTCTCTATAATATAATAATTTTTGTCAGATCCATCACTAGAAAAGCTCCCAGATTTCCTCAGGATCGGTTATATTCGGATCATCAAAACGTTCCAGAGTTTCTAACCAATCTGCTTTTTTCTCCTTAATAGTCAGGCAGACGTCTTCATAGTCTTGCTTAGTTATCAGCCCTTTTTCCAACATAAATTTATAGAATTTTTTAAACCCTGATGCATAGTCATTAATAGAAGTTTTGCTGGCCCACATGGCTTTTTTTATGAACCAGTAGCCAAGAAAATAATCTATATAATAAGCACCTTCAGCGGCCGTTATAGGGTCATAGTATAAGAGGTGTTCATTAATATAAAAATCCATATTAGCAATATGTTTTTTTATAGTCTTTGAAGAAAGGCCTTTCTCAGCAAGCCAGTTCGAAAAATCCTCTAAGAGCTTTTCGTTTTCCTTTTTAATCTTTTTGCATTCCCTTACATACTTTTCATAATCACTCATTTTATACATCCTTTCACTTTAAGTTGTTTAATTTTCCAGAATGGTTAGCTCGATACATGAGTTATTTTCAGGGTAGGGTGAAGGCTGACACCCCTAGCACTCAGAAATTGTTGAGTACCAGGCCTTTGACAGAACCGAGGCATTAAAGGCGAGTTTACATGAACTATGGTCAGCAGAGATGGCGCCTTAGATATTCCTGTTGCAGAACAAAGATTATCGTTCATCGAAGGAGTTAAATCCACTGACGTGGTTAGGGTTTTACCATGGTTATTTAACCAATTAGAATTTAATAAAGACCATGAGTTTATTCGCGCCAAAAGTGAGCTTATCGGCGAGCTATTGAAAATGTTTACTGCTCTCCAGACACAAACAATTGATGTTGACAAAATAAAAGCGGCAGCATCTTTTTTAGATGGGGAGAGCAAAGAATTATGGGATTTTGCCAATAAAGTTGATTTTATCACTTTATCTAAGCCCGAAAGAGGAGATGAGGTATACAAAAAAATAGAGGTATTAACAAACAGGCTGAAGCAGATTTTAGAAAATAAAGAGTAATTCCAATGTTTATTAAAGCCGGTGTTGCGGATTAGATAGTAAATGCATAATAAAAGCTGTGCTTTTATCTGTTTCTGCTCACCGTACCGCAACTCACTGTTGTTTATTTGTTTCATCATAAATAAATACATCTTCAATTGTTACTTTAAAAAACCTTGCTATTTGAAAAGCCAGTTTAAGGGAAGGATCATATCGCCCATTTTCTATAGCGTTAATTGTTGCTCTGGTAACTCCCAGTTTTATTGCTAGTTCCTCCTGTGTCAGATCGTGCATCGCTCGATATACTTTCAGTCGATTTTTCATTATTTTTTCATCTCCAAAACAACTAAAGTTGTTATCCAGAAGAGCAGTCCAGCAATTAAAACCCCTATCCATAACCCTAATTGGTCTAGGGCAATCCAAGGTTGTAAAAGCGCTCCTATGACTAGAAAGATAAGAAATAAAAATGACCAAGAACCGGACCATGCAAAATGTAAGAGGTTCCTTTCGTCCATAACAGGCTCTCGGAAAAACTGTTTGTTACCGAACCGTAGCGTGAGATAAAGGATAATAAGAACTCCTAAAATATAAATACCAATTATGATCCACCCGGTCAAATGAATGGAGAATAGAGAAAACAAAAGAGAGACTAATCCCACCAGTGCAATGGGCATACTGACTGCAACAAGCACTCCCGCAATCCACCTGATAATTAAATTCTTCGGTGCAGCAATTATCAAGAATCCTATCGTAATCCCAATAATTGTTGCTAATACTTGTTTTGGATCAACAGCATTCTTCCAAAAAAACTGGATTGCAATATTCGTAATCAAAAATATTACTAAGAACACCATAAACCAGACAAGCTTATTTTTCATGACAAATCTCCTCTTTTTTCTTTCTATTAAAATTGTATAACAAGTACTATCAAATGTAAAGCATATTATACATTATGAATAATACTTTTTACATTCTAATCAGGCGAACGGATGTATGAACCTTGAGCTTTTGATCTGGCCAGTGATATTGTGGATACCCAACATGTTGATAAGGATTTTTCAGGTGTTCAAAGAAATATATTAAGGAAGGAAGTGTAACAAGTTCTGTTACATTGGTATTACCCTTGTCTGAATCTTTTGTATATGGTAACATGAAGGAAAGATTTGTTTTTTGTAAGTAAGCAGTAAACTGGAAGAGGTGTGTATAACCTTGATAGATCCAAAAATTTTACCTCAAGCATCCAAAAAAGTGGAAGAAGAAAACTGGCTGTTCAGGAGCTTTTTAAAGGGGCAGGATCCCGAGGAAGTTGATAAAGCCGTTCATTATCTGCATGAAAAGTTATTTGCACAAATTGACTGTGTTGCTTGTTCTAACTGTTGCAAAAGCATAACTCCGAACTTGGAAAATGAAGATATAAAACGAATTTCACAATATTTGGGTGAGGCTGAAAAGGAATTCACAGATAAATATCTAGTAAAAAATCAAAGCGGCAGTTGGGTATTTAATTCCAGGCCGTGCAAATTTTTAACGCCAAACGGTTGCTCTATTTATGAGGTTAGGCCCAGAGCCTGCAGAGAATATCCCTATACAGACAAGCCGGAGTTTATATCGAGGTTAATTGTCATGATTGAAAATGCTTCTGTCTGCCCTGTAGTATACGAAATATTGGAAAAGCTGAAAAGCAGGTATACAGAGGAATTTAGAGATTATCTATCTTTTATGCCCGATAACTGGTAAAACAAAAAATATTGCTGTTGTTTATCAGCAAAGCAGAATTTTTATTGCCCGCGGCTTTCCCGGGTTGTGCTTTATATAACCTTAATATATTCAGGCTTCCTTTGGATGGCAAAACTATCATTTATATAATTTTGAATTTTAGGATTTTGTGGTTGCATTACCATCAGATGAATTTGCACCGGGTGAACTATATGGCAGGCCGGAGAAAAATGCCAGAATTACAAAAATAGACGAATACATGACTGAAGGTGCAAAATTTACATACACTTATGATTTTGGAGATAATTGGATTCATGAAGTTGTCGTTGAAAAAGTGTTGAAGGCTGGAGGTAAATGTAGCTATCCTGTCTGTTTGGATGGTGAGAGACACCGGCCGCCTGAGGATGTTGGAAGCATCGGGGGCTATGAAGAGTTTATCAGGATCATAAGGGATAGAAGTCATGCGGATTATGAGAATATGCTGATCTGGGCGGAAAAGGATACTGGTGGGAGGAAATTTAATACTGAATATTTCTACCGTAATGAAGTTAACAGGGAATTACGCAAGGTTAAGTGATTTTGTGGTTAAATATTACAGAGAGGAAATGGTAATGATGAAACACATCAGGGCAAACAATTATAAAATGGAAAAATAGCAAATAAAGCGAGCAAGAAATTCGGGAAAACAAAAAAATGGGAGAGGAATCAGGATTTCCCGCGTCAAGTGCTGCTGGGTTAAATGCGTTGTAACGTATGTGCCTTCCTGGAAAATCCAAACCCGAACCAATTGTTTTGGAGAAGAGCTTTGTTTGCTTTTCACTCGTTTTTTACACAATATTTACATTATTTTAACACATCTGAACTACTACTGTGTTATATTAAATTTAAAGAGAAAAACAGAACATCTGTTTTTCAAACCGGCTTATTGAACTGACAAATGATCACAACCAAATGTTTGATTCTAGTGTAAAAAGTCTATTTTTCAATAAAACAACTCTACATTTTGTGATAGTATGCAAGCACGACCACAACATATAGATCGAATTTCTTCTAAAAGATGTTTCTGCACTAAAATCAATGTTTTTGTTTGTCCCACTGCAAAAAGTCTGTTTTAAATAAAATTATAACTAATGCATACGTGAAAATGCATAGCTTTTAAAGCAGCATAAAAACTCCTTCTTCACAACTTGAAAATCAAATTTTTGTAGAGACTACATATCAGGCATAGTTTTCATGTTAAATTAGCACAACTATGGGATCGTTTTCTGCAATCAACGTATTGCTTACCTCTTTTTTGTTATATTTGACTTCGAAAAGACTATTTCCTTTTCTATGGTTGTGCTTTGCTGCAGGAACGGTAAAAGGACTGGATTTGTTTTAATGCTGATAAACAATTACGTTTTTATAGCTTTGCTGCAATTCTAAGGGCTCTGCCAAGGGTAAAGGGCTTAACACCACTGTAGCGCTCTTGGCAGAGCTTTTCGCTTATGGGGGTGATACTTGATAAATTTTCGAAGGGAAACACAAGCTAGAATTGGGCAACTCTGATACGCTTCTTGCAGGCCAAGACATCATTGTAACCGGTAGCCCATTAGGTTTAGAAGGCACAGTTACCAAAGGCATAATCAGCAATCCCAAACGTCTCATAGATGATCAAACTAGCATACAGCTGGATGCGGCTGTATCTCCTGGTAATAGTGGCGCACCTGTATTGAATAACAAGGCAGAGGTTGTGGGAATTATCTATGCAGGATTTTTAGATGTTGCTGTCCAGAATATCAATTTAGCAATACCTATAAACGAGATAAAACCTCATTTAGGTGTGAACTTAAATCTGTCTCTAGCTGAGGCAACAGGAGCTCATGAAACACAAGACATGCACGAGGAAACCGTGGTCGAACACTTGATTCTCGATGATGGCAGTGTATACAGTGGAGAAATGAAAGATGGCTACCCCCACGGCTGGGGCTTTTTAACAACTTTAGAAGGCGATATAGCATTGGGAGAATGGCGGAATGGTTTGCTGCACGGAATAGGATTGGTAATTATCAACCAGGGAGATGAGTTCCGCATAGGCATATGGCAGGAAGGCGAACCTGTTGGGACTGAAGGGTGGTTTGTTAAAGAGGAAGATGGCACCCTATCTTTGGTCGATCGAGAGTCAGAGGTTCTGGTTTGGGATGACGGTATTACGTATGTTAGAGAAGCAACAGACGAAACGCCCTGCGGTTGGGGAGGAATGGCCTGGCCCAACGGAGATTTGTATTTAGGAGAATGGCAGGATGGCTTCCGTCACGGTATAGGCATATACATCTGGGATGATGGAGACATTTTTATAGGCAAATGGGAGAATGGCGACTGGACAGAACATGGAGCATGGTTTGATGCTGACGGCACTTTGTGGTAATAATCCAAAAATCTAACAGAATCCCCAAAACAAAGAACGAAAGGTGGATAGTAAAACATGAGGGAAAAACTCAAAATAAAAGTTGGCGAAGAATTCAAGCCGGCACCCCAATTAAAGAAGTGTTATTACATCTATTTGATAATAGGAATTCTGTTTGGTGTTTTACCGTGGTATATTCCCGTGCTGCTGTTTGCTCCATTCGCGGTTGCTCTAGGTGTTTTACTATTGATTCTGGCTACTTTAGCTTTCATAGCATATTGGATTCCGAAATACTATGAGACAATGATTTACAAGCTTACCCAAGATGAAATTGTATGGAAAAGGGGAGTATGGTTCAAAAACACAGGAATTGTGCCCTACAACAAGATAACTGACATTCACATATCCCATGGTCCTATTTCAAGGAAACTTGGGATTGCTACTCTTAAAATACAAACTGCAGGTTATTCTGGTGCAGCCGGGGCAGAAATAAGCATAGTAGGAGTGGAACAATTTGAAGAATTAAGAGAGCTGATAATGGGGTTTGTTAGAGGTAAACAACCTGCAGCAGTAGAAGCCCGTGAAAAGGAAAACATCGATTTGAAAATCCTTGAGGAGTTGATTAAGATCCGAAAACTGTTGGAGAAAACTTCAGAATGAAATGTTAAGGTGGGCTGCTCGCCTTTCAGGGCACTTAACAGCGGACATACGGATGTGCTGCACCTTGCCCAAGTTCCCCATGAGAAACTTCGCATCCCCGCAATCCAATTGATATAACACATAAGCATGCTCACATCCTTTTGATGTTGTTTTCCATTAAGGTGGACATATTTTAATAGAACTTTTGGTCAAGCTGTGGCGCGCTAACAAACAAGCGGAGGGGGATTTAGTATGGGTTTTAATCAGTCGTTTTTGTGCAGTAGGATAAACAAAAAGATTTTTTGGGGCTTTTTACAAGATTAAAGAAATCAAAAATCTTTTTTGATATAGACGCTGCAGACTGACTGTTGGCAGGTGCAGCTTTTCTAAACAACAAAAGCTGGGAAATTTTTGATTTTGGTTTGGATATGCAGAAAAAAGAAGGGGTGATTTAGAAGTGAAAAAGAACAGATTTGCGCAAATCTCCCTTAAGTCTAGCAGAAGAGCAAAATTGCCTGGGATGTTGTACATTTTGATTTCTTTTATTCCCTGGATTGTTTACTGGACGATGGGAAACGCAGAGGGTGTTATTATAGCATCTGCAATTTCAGCCCTGCTTCTCATCCCTCAAGTTGATAAGCTGCGCTTCAATATAATGGATGTTGTATCTTTTCTGTATTTCATTACGGCTTTTGTAGGGTCGGTAATTTTCGATTTTGATGTATTTATAGAACATAGCGGTTTTCTTGGTTATTCCACTTTATTCCTTATGGCTGTATATTCTTTAATTATCAAGCAGCCCTATACATTGCAGGTTTCAAAAAGAGACTATCCGGAGATTTACTGGAAAGACGAGTCGTTTTTAGCTGTAAACATGGTAATTACAACAGCATGGGCGGCTGTTTTCCTGATAAATGCTGTCATATTTTTGTTCCTCCCTTTTCCCTTTACGGTAATATTTTCGAATGTTTTAATTGCCTTTGGTATAACTTTTTCAATCATCTTTCCATTAAAAGCGCCGGCATACTTCCTGACCAGGGAGTTCAAAAAATATGATTGGAGGGCAAAGACCAACCTTTCCAAAGTAAAAGACGAAGATGAATATGATGTAATCATCGTTGGCTCCGGTATAGGAGGTTTGACCTGTGGTGCCGTGCTCTCCAAAAGAGGCTATAAAGTTCTGGTTTTAGAACAACATTATCAGGTCGGTGGTTACTGTTCTTCATTCAAGAGAAAAGGATTCACTTTTAATACCGGTGTGGAGAATGTAAGTGGATTATGGAAAAAAGGACCAATTACTTATTTATTGCAAGAGCTGGGGTTAAAAAAAGAGGACTTATTTGTCAAAAATAGAATGAGATATATCTTCAAAGACCGAGAAATTAATGCCGGTAATTTGGAGGAATTTATCGCCGAACTTTCAGAGATGTTTCCCGATGAAAAAGAAAACATTAATATATTCTTCAAAGAAGCAAAGCTTGCCTATGAGGAGTGCTACAAAGAGGCTGATGTGTATGGGACTCCTCTGCCTGCAGAACTGATTGCCAAAGCTTTTGGGGAGAAGAAGCTTTCGGACTACCCAAAAGAACATCCTCACTTTTACAATTGGATGAGTAAAACATATAAGCAGAAGCTGGATGAGTATTTTAAAGATGAAGATTTAAAAATACTGCTTTGTGCTCTGATCGGATATCTTGGAACAGAGCCCGAGAAAACGCCTGCTGGCAGCGCGCTTACCGCGTGTGTTGCTTATTACCTTCACGGAGGGCATTTTACCAGGGGTGGGGCACAAAAATTTGCAGACAGTCTGAAGGAATCTATTGAAGAGCACGGCGGCAAAGTTCTGATCAAACAAAGAGTAGAAAAAATACTGGTGGAGAAAGGCCGAGTCAAGGGAGTAAAGGCAGGAGATAAAATTTTTATCAGTCCGGTGGTTGTATCCAATGCAAATGCTAAAGTAACATTCCTGGAACTTCTTGAGGAAAACAGCTTAGACAAAAGGTTTATTGATAGCATAAAAGGCTTGAAGATGTCCCCATCATGTGTGATGCTGTCCCTGGGAGTAGATATGGATGTATCCGGCTACCCGACATTAATCGACAATTTGGATGAAAAATATAATATTGTTTTCAATTCAAATGCAGACTCAAGTTTGGCGCCGCCGAGCAAAGCGAGCATAACCATCCTGGCTGGTGCCGATTATCAAGATTTCCCGGAAAGAGGGACGGAAGAATATTTGCAAAAGAAAAAAGATCTTACAGAGAAGTTGATCCAAAAAGCTGAAAAGGTTATCCCGAATTTAAGCAAACACATAATAGTCAAAGACCTTGCAACACCTAAAACTTTTGAAAGATATACTTTAATTCCTGAAGGAGCAATTTATGCTTTTGATCAATCTATTGAAACCAAAAGGCCATACTTTAAAACACCGGTAGAAGGATTATACCTGGTTGGTGCTTCGACTTTCCCCGGGGGAGGAATTGAAGCAGTTGTGATTTCTGGATTGATCTGTGCCAATGACATCCATGGCTGGACAGCCAGGGGGCACTAAACGAGGTCTCTGGTGAATCCTTTGGGGGAATTTCCTGTCCTCCTCCCATCAGATTTTGCTCCTTCCCTTTTGAGGACTCCTTCAAGTTTGGGTGAGCATAAAAAGCTTTTAGGCATCTCCAAAACAGATAAACTTTCCGGTGCTTTTGTTTTGTGCAGTAACGGCAATTACGTTCTTATGGTTTGGCCCACCTGCTTTGAGGTTTATTCGTTAACTGTATTTTATTTTTATGTTGAGGATTTGCACTGCCTGTTGTTTCAATGTCTAGCAGGATACAGCTTCTCCCGAATTCACTTTGTATTCCAGGGATTCCAGTTTTACAGATGGATTTAATAGGTGACTGGTAATAAAAAAGGAAAGGCGGGCGATGCCCGCTATTGTTTGTAGTTATGGAAGTTTCGCGACAAATAGATGCCTTCTGACAGGGGTTTCCAGAGATAACTTAAAATATCAACCTAATTAAATGAAAGGGTAAAAAAGGTTTTAGATTTTGTTTTCAAGTTCAAGGCTTTGAAGTTGATAGGTTATTTCTCCATCCTTTGTTATTACAAACCTCAGGAAGTGAGGTTTTGTTGTTTTAAATCCGGGTAGTTGAAGAATATGAACCCCCTTTAACCTGTAACTTTCAAAGTCAGAGCTTCCTGCACACACAATCCATACCTGGCTGTTTTGGTTCTCCAGATGTTGGCTCAAAAGGTTTATTAGGAGTTCTTTTTCTAATTCATCCTGGAAAAAATTAAGGGGACGGTTTAACACCACAAAAACGTTGTCGTTCCGGGCTTTTTCAAGCTCTCTGAGAAGCAGCTTCCACTGGGAAGGGTCAGTTTTCCTTACTCCCCCTTTTTCAATGTTTAAAAACACAAAGCGGTTATTATCACAGGCTGCGGCATACCCCCTCTCTCCCGTTACATAAAGGTTGTCAAAGGGTGAAAGCCATGTAGAAACAGCGTCCCATGAAGTGAAATCGCTGTTTCCTGTGACTCTTCCTGCCAAGATAGAAAAGTCTGTATCAGTTGCTGTGAGTATGTGCCTTAATACGTTATAGCTTTTAAGGTTATAGTTTCTGGTTATCAAGGGATCTGCCAAAACCACAAATGACAGTTTTTTATCTCCTTCATCTACGGGTCTTTGATTGGGATCCTTGATTTTTGGCCTTTGTGGAAGAATGGTTTTGTCATAATCAGGAGGAGCATAAACCGTTAAATTGTCAAGATAAACATAACCTGTTTGTTGTTTTGTCTGATTTGTTTCAACAAGGTAAATTCTTTTTAATGTCAGGGGTGTTTTAAAGGCAGAGATATCAGCTTTAACCTCCTGCCAGCCGCACCAGTTTACCTCTTTTGAAAAGTGTATATAGTGGTTTTCTCCATTTCCGTCAACCACAAGGGCTTTCAGGCTGTGGCCTCCTCCCCTGTTTCCCCAAACCCACAGACCCAGTTTTTCTACAGCCTCAGGCAGTTTGATGCCCTGGGGGAAGACCAGATACGCAGCCTGAGCTTGTTTGATATCAAGGAAACCGTACGAGAGTTTACCTGCATTGTTATCAAAGGGAAGTTCCGGTAATGCAATCTCAAAACCACCTTCCACCTGGGGTGGATAGCCCAGAAAAGCTGTGTTGGTGGCTTCTTCGAAATCAAAGATAGTTCTTTGGGTGATTCCGACTCTTACCAGGGCACCACCCCTCGCACCATTAAAACTTGCAATGACGGCACCGGATTTGGCCTGAAAGCCGGCGGTTAACACATTACCAGAAACATTTCCAATATCATCAGCAACATGCAGGTTTATATCTTCAAGTTCCAGTGGGGCAGAAAAACCATCAGCATCAACAACCTGGACCTGAAACTCCACTTTTTCTCCGGGTTTGATGGTTACCCTCTCTGGTAAAACCACAAGATAATGGGGGTCAGACAAAACCTTTATCGGCACCTGGGTTTTAATTCTGCCAATCCGAGCCTCTATTATGCCTTTTCCAGGTTTCAGGGCTTTAAAAACTCCCTTTTCTATAAGGCCCAAATCCCTGGGTGAAACCTTCCATTTAACATCTTTTGTATCGATTTTAACAGGGTTATAGAACTGATCATAACCTACAACTTCGAGCTTTCTGATGCTGTCAAGGGCTACATTTTGTGATTTTGATAGAATCTTTAGACCGTAGAGTCTGCCTTTTTTGTATGATGTGATTATACCCAAACCGTTTAATATTTTTCTGGGTCTGGATCCCGATACCGTATTCAATATCGTGAGATTTTCCTGACCCGGGGGGCGTGCCACCATGGTGGAGGAGCCTCCCCCATCAAGGTTTAGAGCATAATAACTTCCCAATTCTATCATAAACCTTGCCAGCTCTTCTTGGGTCATACCCACACTCTTTTTGCTTCTTCCATCCGCAACAACCATAAACATTTGTCTGCCGTCTTTTGAAAAACCCACTGCCGTTCTCGGATGATACCCGGTTATGTTATGGGAGAAATGCGGGATTTCACCTTTTTTAACCAATACCGCCCCTCCGCCAATAGCAGTCATGATATTTTTCAGCTCGGGAAAGGTTTCTATGTTGAGGTTGATGGTGTAACCTTCTTTGCAGTTTTCAACCAGGAAATCAGCACCTTTTTCCCTGCCTGCCAGCACAAAACCCTTTTCCGGGATTTTTGTGCCGGGCATGTTTTTTCTTATTTCCATCACTCTATTTCCTGCTACTACAATTTCTACCACACCCTTATACATACTATTCCCTGGAGTTGAAAGCCCCCACTCCGGGGTGTAAAGGGTTAGTTTATCGGGTAGAACATAGCCTTTGTTTACAGCACCAAGGGGGAACTGTTTTCCTTTGATTTCTACCATGCCATTCCAGATAAGAGTATGTATTCTGGGAGTGCCTTTTTTTGTAAAATAAAGCACACCCATGTTGTTATCTAGAGGGGTTGAGAGCAGCTTGCTATTTTTGATGATGGGGCCGATAGTAAATGGAGGAGCTGACAAGGAAAAGAAATCTCCATTAACAGCAGCGATGCTGCCGGTTTCTTCCGCCATATCCTTCAGAGTCTCTGTAGCAGATATTCCTTTTTTGCCTGTTAAAGTATCGATCATGATATTATCATTCAGTTCTGCTTTAAGGACGTGAAAGTTTAACCATCCCTTGGAAGTGAACCGTGTTATTTTTGTGTATTCTACACCCTTTGAAATGGGCTGAACATCAACGGTTTCGTAGAGTATGAATGGTTCCGGGATTTTATCACCTGCATACAGAGGTGTTGATGAACCAAGAAGCATCACTACTATGAGGAGCACAGCTGAGATTTTTTTAAGCTTTGTGTTGTTGGACAATTTTATTCCCCCATTTTTATGTTTTAAAATTTACCGTTATTTTTATTATACATCTTTTTGGACGTGCTATATATACCCAATTATAACCATTTAATCAAACGTGGATTCGACAAGCAAAAGGTAAAATCCCATAAAAAAGTTATCCTGCTATTAAATAAAATGCCTATACCTTGTTATTCTTTCAACCGTTGTTACTATGACCGGGCTTACTTATATTATATAACATGTCAGCTCAATCAGGTCTGTCATATCCTGAATCCAGGATATGTTGTTTTTTATCAGCATGCTATAATTCGCCAAATAACGTTGATATTCCGCTGCGCGACTTTTTACAGCGAAAGAAATGTTTTATTTTAAGGATTACGTGCAATAAGGAATTATTTGACATAAAGATAAAATTGTTATATAATAAATACAAGATGTAATATAATAAAAAGCAATATGTCAGCCTTAAGCTGAATTCTTTTTTAAGAAGCGGGGGAACCATCATTTGGGGTGAATCCTTTCTTGTGAAAGGTAGGGTTACCTGGACCCGAATCCGTCAGCTAACCTCGTAAGCTTTCCAGGGGATTGCCAGAATGGTCAGCAGGACTATGGAAAATCTCCATAGTCTTTTTTATCCCCAAAAACCAAAAAACTAAAGTAAGGGAGGCTTGATATATGAATAGGCGGGAAGAACCTCGTTTTGCTGTAATAGGAGCAGGCAATGGCGGGTGTGCAATGGCGGCACATTTGGCTCTTATGGGATTTGATGTCAATCTATATAACAGGAGTGAAAAAAGAATAAAACCAATTAGGGCTAGAGGAGGTATACAGCTCGAAGGAGTAGAAAAAGGTTTTGCAAGATTGAATCTGGTGACTATTGATATTGAGAAGGCTATAAGGAATACTGATGTGATAATGGTTACCACTCCCGCCACGGCTCACAGAGCTATCGCTCATAATATCGCACCCCATCTGGAAGAGGGGCAGATAGTGGTGCTCAATCCCGGCAGGACTGGTGGTGCTCTGGAGTTCAGAAATATTTTAAAGACCCATGGGATTAATAAGGATGTCATCATAGCTGAGGCTCAGACATTCATTTACGCCTGCAGGGTAATAGGTCCTGCAAGAGCTAAGATTTATGGCATAAAAAACGTTGTTGCTGTTGCTGCCATACCTGCGTATAAAACCATGAAGGTTGTTGAAAAACTCAATGTGGCTTATCCCCAGTTTATACCTGCTTCAAATGTTCTGGAAACAAGTTTCAATAACATTGGTGCAATATTTCACCCGGCCCCCACGATACTGAACAGCGCAAGAATTGAAACCACCAAGGGAGATTTCCAGTATTATATAGAAGGAATTTCTCCATCAGTTACCAAAGTCATAGAGAAAATGGATGAAGAGAGAGTCAGAGTAGCAAAAGCCCTGGGAGCGAAAGCCATTACGGCTATGGAATGGTTGAAGTATACCTATGATGCAGAAGGCTCGAACCTTTATGAAGCAATACAGAACGCAAAAGGATATAAGGGATTAAAGGCACCCGATAATATATATACCAGGTATATCTTTGAGGATGTTCCCGAGAGCCTGGTTCCGATCTCTTCAATAGGGAAGATGGTAGGTGTAGAAACTCCTATAATTAATTCAGTCATCCAGATGGCATGTGCAATGCATGATGTGGATTACTGGAAAGAAGGTAGGACTGCTGAAAAGCTCGGATTGGTGAACATGAGCCCTGAAATGATTTATCAGCTTGTCACGGAAGGGGATGTCTACGAAGAAGGATTTACTGATGAAGAAGCATTGGAAGGTAGTGTGGCATAGTAAAGATGGTAAAGGGAATTGTCTCGACCTCCATGGATATAAGTTACTGGAGGGTCGACGACAATTTTTTTATGCTCTGATTGATTTTAGCACAATTAGTATAAATCACAAGAAGAAGTCTCCATCTTTTTTTATAAGGTGGAAGTGCATTCTGATGTTATACATATTTGGCAGCAATTACAGAAAAGTCGAGGCACGTGTGGTTCTATAAAAATGGTTTTATTATTGAGACCATTAATAAAGTAAATTCGTTGACATTAGTATCCAGTATGGTAAAGTATTAGTGGAGGGATTTTTTAGTGGAACGGTTCCAATTATTTCCTAAAATCCATCTAGGTTAGTTGATATAGCACTAGTTAATACAGGTGTAAATTTTCATCCTTCTGCTGGTGCTGCAGTTGCAGTATGTATGTCTTATTTTATAATAGAATCTAATAGCAGGTAATTTTGCGTACACAGAATAATGAACAATATAATGATAAATGGTGAGGCATTATGTTAGAAATTATTAATAGCCCATGGAAAAATAAATTTATACAATGTGTTTCTGGAACAATCGAGAGTATTCAAATTTGTTCTCCTTTTATCAAATACGATGTTATAGAAGAAATCTACAAATATAAAAAGGAGAAGGTGGATTTTGATCTAATTACCAATTTTAATCTTTCAAGTTTTTATAAAAGAGCTTCCGATATTGAAGCAATAGATTATATTTTAGATAAAAACGGAAGGGTAAGAAATTACCAAAATTTGCATGCTAAAATTTGTATTTTTGATAAAAAAGTAGTTATTGTGACCTCGGCTAATCTTACAAATTATGGATTAAGCTACAATTATGAGTATGGTATTCTTTCGAATGATTATGTTTTTGTAGACAAGGTATGTAAAGATTTTAATTCTATTTTCTGCAGTGAATTTAGCGGTGAGGTTACTAAAGAAATTGTAAATACTGTTAGTGATATTCTTAGTAATATTCCTACAGAAAAAAAGTACAAATTTCCTCATAATATAAATTTAGATAGCTTTATTGGTAAGGATATTCCGCAAGATGACTTATATACTGGGGGCGTGAAAACTATAGAAAGTTGCCTTTCAGGTTGGAAGCTAGCAGTATTTAAGCAAATAAACAAAATTGATAAGTTTATCTTTGAATTAAACGATGTCTATCAATATAAGGCCTATTTCCAATGTATATATCCGGAAAATCAAAACATCGAAGCAAAAATACGACAGCAACTGCAAAACCTTAGGGATTTAGGGTTAATAAAATTTTTAGGTAAAGGAAGGTATATGAAATTATGGATATAAATAATTATATTTTTTTAACAATTGAAGGATATACATTTCAACCCAATTCAGAATCTATTTTACCAGATATTGATAATTTGCAAGTGATCGGATTTTCATCGGGAATAGACGCTAAAGATGCTTTTAGAAATCTTTTAGAGATGTATACGTATTTAAAAGAAACAAATTTTGATGAGGTGTTTTGTTATAAGTTGGATAAAAACTATAAAACATCTAAAGAGTATTTTTACATATCTAATTATAAATAATCGAGATTAATAATGATTACTGTTATAAAATCCAGGCCGATGAATTGGGGCTGATACCGGAGAGGATTATCAGGACTACAAATTAAGTGTAGGGGCTATAAGTATAGAGGATAGAGACTGGGAAGAAGCGGGTTTTTGAAAATTCCCATAGTGGAAACTCCGCCTTTTTCACCGGTAATTAGGAAACGTGGAAGGTAACAGCTTTGCTCCTGGGAAAAGATGTAGAAAACCTGGCAGATGAGTTGATTTACTGCGGTGCCGATACCATAAAAGTATAACATTCTTTTGATAATGCATGAGCATTTATTTATTTTTAGAAAACCCAGGCTGGATGAAAATTTAAACAGAATTCAGTATAGTATGAAGAAGGGAATCAGGTAAGAATCCCGAGTGGACCTGCCACTGTACCGGAAAGTAAGTCGACTTCGGGCACTCAATCCAAAGATTGTTTTAAGTTTTACAAAAACACTTTTGTTTATTGCTGCATTAGTTATGATGAAACCGACAGGTCTGTTACCAGATTGAGCCGGGCCGGGCGGAAAGGCGTCGACAGGCCATGATTCGGAAGCCAGGAAACCTGCCGAAAAAATACAATACCCTCGAGGAAAGGGATGAGTAAATGCATATACTTACTCTGGTTAGCTGCCGCTTTTTTTATTTGTATCAAAAGCGTTGAGGCATAGAAGCTTTTAAATAATATAGGGAAACACAGAATACCCAGGTTGGTACCTGGGAGGATTATTGATAAACCTTTGAGAATTTAAGAAAGGATGATGAAAATGAACCGGAACAAAACAGTCATTGTTGTAGCTGCTTTATTGATAATTTTGATTGCGGTTTTGACTGCTGGCTGCGGTCAAACTCAATTGACAAAAGTTAATGATAATGATAAAGAACAGTCCCAGGAATTTCCCAAAACCATAGTGGATGATATGGGCAGAGAGGTTGTTATAAACAAACAGCCTCAGAGGATTGTATCTCTTGCTCCTTCCAACACGGAAATACTTTTCGCTCTGGAACTTACAGACCAAATTGTGGGTGTAACGGAGTACTGCAATTATCCCGAGGAAGCCCTTACCAAAACAAAAGTAGGAAGTTTTAGTGAACCCAATATTGAAAAAATTGTTGAGCTTGAACCGGACCTGGTTTTTGCCACCTCAATGCACAAAAAAACGGTGGAACAGCTTGAAAAGCTTGATATTTCCGTATTCGTAGTAAATCCGTCCAATATATCCGAGATAATAAATTCAATAAAGAAGGTTGGAGATGCTACTGGCCGGTCTGAAGCCGCCGGGCAGCTGACGGCTGATATGCAGAGCAGGATTGAAGCTGTAAAAGAAAAGACTGAGAAGCTGAAAGAAGAAGACAAACCTCTGGTTTACTATGAACTGTGGGACGATCCGGTGATGTCAGCGGGTCCCGGCAGCTTTGTTGACAGCCTTATAACCCTTGCAGGAGGTATCAACTTAGCAGGAGATGCCGAAGGTAAATATCCAAAGCTCAGTGAGGAAGTGGTTATCGAAAGAAACCCTGATATAATTATTCATCAGTATGATCATGGTTCGAACAAGATAGAGAACATAGCTGACAGGCCTGGATGGCAAAACATAACCGCCATAAAACAGGGCAAAATATACGGTATCGACCCTGATATTGTTAACCGTCCCGGTCCGAGAATCGTAGATGCTCTGGAAAAGTTCTTTGAATACATCCATCCTGAGCTGGCGAAATAATCGAATTCCTTTAAAAGGTGGCCATCCATGATAAAAAACAAAAAAAATTATGTTTTGACGGTGCTTTTATTGCTGTGTTTTGCTATAATATTCACAAACAGCATAGGAAGTGTTCCCATCGATGGGGAAAAAGTCTTTAAAATTTTAATCAGCAAACTGCCCATTGTAGGTAATGCAATAGCCAACACCTGGAAACCCACACATGAAACTATTATACTTATGATCAGAATGCCCAGAAACTTGCTGGCAGTGCTGGTAGGGGCTTCGCTGAGTGTGGCAGGAGCCATCTACCAGGGTATATTCAAAAATCCCATGGCAGGCCCCTATATCATCGGTGCTTCATCAGGAGCATCTCTTGGGGCCGCCCTTGCTATAGTGTTTTCCCTGAACCTCACTTTTCTGGGTGTAGGAGCAGTATCCTTAATGGCTTTTTTCACATCCCTTTTCACTGTTTTTCTGGTATACAACATGGCTCGGGTAGGTCAGCGGGTTCCGGTTTTAATCCTTTTGCTTTCAGGTATAGCTGTGAGTGCCTTTCTTTCCGCTGTCGTTTCGCTGCTGATATATTTCAGTGGAAACAAGCTGGGGCATGTTGTTTTCTGGATGATGGGGAGCCTTGCTTCAAGAGGCTGGAATTATGTAGTATCTTCTTCCATGTATTTTGCAGTAGGCATGGCAGTGGCTTTTGTGTATTCAAAAGATTTAAACATACTTTTGTTGGGAGAAGATACAGCTGCACACCTGGGTATAGATGTAGAGAGGGTTAAAAGGATTTTACTGGCGGCAGCCTCGATTTTAACGGCTGCTGCTGTGGCGTCCGCTGGATTAATCGGGTTTGTTGGTCTGATTATTCCCCATGTCGTAAGACTTATAATAGGTCCGGATAACCGCTGGCTGCTTCCCGCATCAGCACTAACTGGAGGAGTGTTTCTACTGCTTGCAGATACTCTGGCAAGGGTCGTAATATCTCCTACAGAGCTTCCAGTGGGAATCGTTACAGCCCTGTTCGGAGGCCCGTTTTTTATATATCTTTTAAAAAAGAAAAAAAGTTCTTGAAAGTTTGATTTAAGTCGAGCAGGGCGGGTATAGTGGTCGGTTGATGGAGCTGCTAAAGGGGGAAACAGAGTGTCTGAAATTGTTGTCAATGTGTTGGAAATAACGTGTTCATATGCTGCAGAACCGGTATTGAAGGATATTCAGTTTGCTATAAGAAAAGGGGATTTTTTAGGGATCATAGGCCCCAATGGCTCGGGCAAGTCAACCCTCTTAAAAACCATTAGCAGGGTTTTGAAACCCCTTCAGGGGAGCGTGCATCTGCGGGGAATAAATGTATATTCTATAACTCCCAGGGAACTGGCAAGGCAGATGGCTGTTGTAACTCAGAAAACAGATATTCCCTTTGAATTTACTGTAGAGGAAGTTGTGTTGATGGGGAGAAATCCCTATATCGGGAGATTGCAGAGAGAAACCGCACAGGATTACAAAATAGTAGATTGGGCACTGGAAGTGACAAAAACCAAACATTTGAAAGATAGATTGATAACAGAACTCAGTGGTGGTGAATGTCAGCGGGTTGTAATAGCCAGGGCTTTGGCCCAGGAACCCCGGGTGCTGCTTTTAGACGAACCCACCTCACACCTTGATATAAACTATCAGATTGAAATAATGGACCTTCTCAAAGACCTGAATACAACTCAAAATCTTACTATTATCGTTGTGCTTCATGATTTAAATCTGGCTGCCCAGTATTGTGACCAGCTGATCCTGCTCCACCAGGGGAAGATCTATGCAGCAGGTCAGCCGGAACAGGTTATCACCGAGAAAAACATCATGGATGTTTACAACAGCAGAGTTATAATAAAACAACATCCCATTTACAAATGCCCCCATGTGACATTATTGGCCCAGAAGCAGAAAAAAGCCGGAAATAGCAAAATCAAAATTCACCTTGTCTGTGGTGGGGGAATTGCCTGTGCTTTAATGGAGATGTTAGTTTACCAGGGTTATAAATTGAGCGTAGGGACAATAAATGTGGGGGACGGAGACTGGGAGAAGGCAAGGTTTTTGAAGATTCCCATGGTAGAAGCACCACCTTTTTCACCGGTAACTACGCAAAATATGGAAAAGGCTTTGAAATTAATGGAGGATGCAGATGTGATCGTTGTGGCAAATATTCCCTTTGGAAAGGGAAATTTCAACAATCTGCTGGCTGTGCAGAAAGCCCAGCAGAGGGGGAAACAGGTTATACTCATTGATACAACCCCTATAGGCGGGAAGGATTACACCGGTGGAAAAGCTGTGGAAATTTATAGAGATTTAATCAGAAATGGTGCCAAAACCGTAAAATACATTGATGAGCTGTTTAAAATGCTGGATGGTGTATCGCGAAGTACAGAACTCAACAAAGAATGCTGAACCCATGCATATTTACTGTGTAGTTAATTCGGCGTTATTTATTATAAATATGTTAAAACGGCTCATCCTGGAGGCAGGGCCTTAATCAAAAGGAGCTTTATAGATTTTTGGCAAATGGAATCGGTCGAAGGGAAGGAGCAAAATCGGATGGAGGGGACAGGAAGTCCCCGGAAAGGATTCACCGGCAGGATGCTGCATTGAATCCGGTCCGATTTTGCTCTGAGTCCGGCACTCAACTCAATGTGTGTCTTACGGGTAACAACAATACTCCTGTATAACGATACTCAATTCTCAAATTTAACTCAACAAGTAAACACCAAGTTGAGTGCCGGATTCCATCCAAAAAGCTATACGCGACGTTGATTAAGTCCAGATTTAATATATAAAAAAGTTGCTGATTAAAAAGTATAGCAATTTTTTAGAATAATTAGAATAAAGTGATTGTTTTTTCAACAGGTAGCAAGGATGTGAAAAACAAGTAAAACGCCAGGCAGTTATCTGATACGACTTAGCAATTTGAAAAATTGTAGTAACTTAAGAAGGAAGATAAAAATAAATATAAAGGCCAGGTGTAAACAATGGCAAAGAGAACTTTGATGCGGGTTGAAAACGTAAGCAAAAATTATCAAATGGGTGAAGTGATTGTAAGAGCCTTAAAGAATGTATCCCTTGAGATACCGAAAGGGGAGTTTATTGTTGTTTTAGGACCCAGTGGTTCCGGAAAAAGCACATTGCTTAACATATTGGGTGGTATGGATAGACCCACAAGTGGTAGGGTTTTCCTACGAGATGAAGAAATCACCAGCTACAATGAAAAACAGCTTACAGACTACAGAAGGAACAAGGTCGGGTTCGTGTTTCAATTCTATAACTTGATAGCAAATTTGACTGCCAGAGAGAATGTAGAACTTGCAACAGAGATCTGTAAAGATACCCTGGATATTGATAAACTTTTTGACGATGTGGGGCTTTCTGACCGTAAGAACCATTTTCCTTCACAGCTTAGTGGTGGTGAACAGCAGAGGGTGGCTATTCTCAGAGCTGTAGCAAAGAACCCCCTTATTCTGCTGTGTGATGAACCGACTGGTGCACTGGATTATAAGACAGGGATTTCTATTTTAGAATTGCTCAGAAGGATCAACAGAGAATACAAAAAAACAGTTGTTGTAATTACTCACAATGCTGCCATAGCAGATATGGCTGACAGGGTGGTAAAAATGAGAAGTGGTATGATTTATGAAACCAGGGTCAATCCCAATCCGGTTGACCCCAGAAGGATTGAATGGTGATGATGAAACTAGATGTTCGGCTTTTGAGATTGATAAAAAACACAAAAGGCCAGTTTATTGCGATAAGTTCTCTCATCATTGTTGGGCTAATCATTTATGTTGCGATGAATATGGCTGCCATAAACCTGGATACAACTCTTCAGCATTATTATGATATCACAAATTTTGCTGATATTTATGTTGAAGTGGTTAGAATTCCTGAGAAAGCGGTCCAGAAACTAACGAGTATAAACGATGTTCGGCAGGCTCAGGGCAGGGTAGTAGCAGACGTTCCGTTGAAAGTAGAAGATGAAGATGAAAAAGTCATCGTAAGAGTCACATCGATTTCTGAAAAGAATAATCCTATAAATGCCCTTTATCCATCCCAGGGGAAATCAACTGAGCTAAAAAGTAAAGAAACATTTGTGATTAAGCAGTTTGCAGATGCACGTAATATTAAACTCGGTCAAACCATACAGCCTCAAATTGGCGGAAAAAGATATAACCTTAAAGTCAGTGGAATAGCATCGAGTCCGGAACACATATATCTCATGAAGAATGAGCAGAGTTTGCTGCCTGAACCTGAAAAATTTGGGGTTATATATGTTTCAGAATCCTTCGCTCAACAGAGCATGGGATTTCACGGTAGTTATAACGAGGTATTAATAACAGTAGATTCCGAGAAAAATATAGAAAAGGTCAAGGAACTGTTGAAGAAAGAATTGAAGAAATATGGAGTAAAAAGAATCTATGCAAAAGAAGAACAGTTAAGCAACCGGATGGTTCATGAAGAGATAAAGCAGCTAAGGAACACATCAACTGCTGTGCCACTGGTGTTTTTAGGGATTGCCGCCGTTATCATTTCAGTTATGCTCGGAAGAATGGTTAAAAACGATAGAATGGCCATCGGAATATTTAAAGCCTTAGGATACGGCAATTTACACATAATGCTTCACTATTCCAAATATTCATTAATGGTAGGTGTTATCGGAGCAATACTGGGAATCACATTTGGAATGCTTTTGTCCGGTATTATGACAAAGATGTATATACAATTTTTCAATATACCGATGTTGAGGATCAATTTTTATTATCAATACCTGCTGTTGGCGGTTTTGATTGCAGCAGCTTTTTGTGTGGCATCTGGTCTCTGGGGAGCCAGGGAGGTCATTCGAATAATGCCGGCAGAATCAATGAAACCCGAGGCTCCCGGGACAGGTGGGGAAATATTTTTGGAAAAAATAAGAACTCTATGGAAACATCTGCCATTCGACTGCAGAATGGTTTTACGAAATATTTTCCGAAACAAGAAAAGGTTTATCTTTATAATTCTTGGGATTTCACTGACATACAGCATGGTGCTGTTAACCTTACATTTGAATACTGCTGTTACAGATATTTTTTATATCCATTATAGAGAATTTCAGAGAATGGATTACAACATAAATTTTGACAAACCAGTAAATGAAAACATTATTAATGATATTAAACACATCGTTAAAGTTGAGAAAATTGAACCCAAACTGGAGTATCCCTTCAACATAGTTTATGGCTGGAAGAATAAGGTTGTCAATATAATTGGGTTAAAAGAAAATACAGAGTTTTATAAATTTATCAATAAAGAGGGGAGGAAAATTATACTTCCAAGAGAAGGGATTGTGCTTTCAGAAAACCTTGCGAGATTTCTAGGAGTCAGTACAGGTGATACCATCAAGATTGAAACTTTTATCCCAAACCGGGATGATGTGTATATTGAAGTAAAGGATGTTATCCAACAAGGCCTTGGAATTAACGCATACATGAATATAGAGGAAATGAGAAACCTTTTCCTGGACCGGGAAATGATTACAAGTGTTTATTTGAATTCAAATGATCGGGTGAAAGAGAAGCTGGATGACTTAAAAAATATTTCATCCGTTGAATCAATTCATGATATGATGGAAACTTTTAGGAAGTTTCTTGATTTGACCATCTATTCAATCGGTATAATGCTTTTGTTTGCAGGCATCCTTGGGTTTGCAATTGTTTATAATTCAACGGTTATAAACATCTCAGAAAGAAGGTTAGAATTTTCAACACTGCGGGTGCTGGGGTTTGCAAAGAAGGAAATTCACAATATATTGCTGAAAGAAAACGTAATTATGACTGTTATTGGAATCATAATGGGGATGCCGTTGGGGAGATTTATGATAGAACAATTGGGAAAGGTATATAGCACAGAGCTTTATACATTTGATGTACCGACGTCGTTAAGAACCTACCTTATGGCTATAGTACTCACGATGGTTTTTATAGCCTTTGCACAATTAGCAACGGTAAACAGAATCAACAAGCTGAACTTTATTGATGCCCTAAAAAATAGAATTTCATAGGGGTGATAATGGATGAAAAAGAAAAAAATAATCATAGGTTTGGTTGTGCTGCTGATAATTATCGCTGCAGTATATATGATTAAAGGCGGCCGGGAAATTGAAGCGGAAGTAGCTGAGGTTGAAAGGGGAGATGTTACGAGTTTTATAGAAGAAACGGCTGTAGTCAAATCGAAAAACCAGAGAACCATTTATGCCCAAGTCGTGGGAGAAATTCGGGAGATTCGCGTGGAAGAAGGTGATTTTGTCAAACAAGGAGAAGTCATTGCCATTATCGATACAACAAAAAATGATCTGCAGATAAAGATGATGGAGGCTCAGCTTGAAGGATTAAAGGCTGCCTACAGAGAAGCTCTAAAAGGGGCGGATGAAGAAAAGATAAAGCAGGCGGAAGCCAGCGTGAAGTCGTTGCAGATCAAGGTTGAACAGGCCAGACGGGAGGTGGAAAACAGCAAAAAGCTGTATGAAGAAGATGCAATCAGCTATGAAGCATATAAAAATGCGGTGGATAATCTGGCCCTCCAGGAGGAATCCCTCAAAATCGCACAGAACGAGCTGGCTTTGCTTAAAAAGAGCGCTTCAAGCAATATTCTCAAACAGCATCAGGCCAAAATAAGAGAACTACAGTATCAGATTGAACTGCTTGAACAGACCGAAAAAGATTTGAAGATAACCTCATCAGTCAGTGGTACAGTGCTGGATGTTTTTATAAAGGAAGGCACTTATTTACAGCCTGGAACAGCAATGTTTGAAATTGGAGATATAAACAAACTGTATATTGAGGCAGATATACTCATAGGTGATGTTGGCAAAATAAGAGAGGGAGCGGATGTAATTATTACAAGTGATGATTTAGATATGAAACCCATTAAGGGTAAGGTAAACAAAATTTATCCTAAAGCCTTCAGTAAAATGTCCGATCTGGGTATCAAACAGAAAAGGGTAAAAATCGAGATTGATTTGCTGGAACAAAGCCCCGAGTTGAAAGTTGGTTATGAGGTAACTGTCAAGATCGTAACAGCTTTTAAGAATAATGTTCTTTACGTGCCTAAAAGTGCTGTTTTCGAATTGGGGAATGAAAAGTATGTATTTGTAGTTGAAAACCACCGTGCTGCATTGAAAAAAGTTGAAACGGGAATTGAAGGGGATGATGTAGTAGAAATCAAAGCAGGCCTTGCAGAAGGTGAAACGATTATTCTGTATCCTGATAATAATATGGAAGAAGGTGTTACCATAAAAGAAGCTGTAGCTGCGGATAACGGGTTATAATTCGTTTTTTATTTGAATATACTTTAAATTTATCTCTAGCTGAAGGGAGGAGGCATAATCATCCAATTTTTTTCATTATTTGTTCAATTTTTTAGGCAGTTTAAATAGGTGAAAAAATTATTGCAGAAGGCAGAGCCGATCTGATTTCGATGGGGGAGGCAGATCATAGCTGATCCAGACTATCCCAAACTGCGCGGGGAGAATTAGTTACCCATTTTACACCCCAATGCGCGACAAATTTCCTAGAATGCGTTGAAGTGAATTCCTCGAATTTTAACAGGTAAGTTAGAAGAATGTTCATCCGTATTAATTGGTTTGCGTTTACGTATTACCTTATTTTTAGGGTTGCATAATTTGTGTTTTTTAAACCCAAAATTGATAATATTTGCATGTGATAATTCTTGTAGTATGTAAATTTTTGAAAATACTTTTTGTATTTGAGTTAGAAACTTGTCATAGCTTTTTATATTACTCAAATCTCTTTTCTCATTACCGTAGTTTCTGATTTTTTTACAATCGGCACTACGTTTGCGGTTTAAAATATTCCAATATGGTGGTGAAGTAATGCAAAAATCGATAGAATTGACCGGTATATAGTTTTCAATATTTAAACAAGAGTCGTCAATGATTTTAAATTGACAGTTGTATTTTTGCAATCTACTATACCCGGTTTTAATGAAATCCTTGTTAATCTCAAAACCAATACTTCGCCTGTTTAACTTGGCGGCTGCAACTAAAGAACTTCCCATACCCATAAACGGGTCAATAATTATTTCTTTAGGTTTTGTGTATATTCGAATTAATTTATGTACTAGATTAACAGGAAAAGATGCGGGATGCTTATACAAACTTTCTTCTTTGGTTTTATAATCATCCCATACACTAATTGAGTATTTTATCCATTCTTTACCACTGATTTTTTCAGGAAATGCATTAGTTATATCATCCTCACCGATTTCTTGTCTATCAAATTTTAATACCATTATAAAATCCCTCCTTTGCTTTAAAACATATTTATGAAGGAGGGATTGTCTAAAATTACATTCGTTTATTCTCTATAAAAGGTTTAATCCTTTTGTGTATTTGAGGTGTCAGTGATGCTACTACCAGAATTTTTATGATATCACCAGGAAGAAATGTCAACATTCCTGCTTTAACAGCTCCATATGGGGTGATGTTCACTCCCATGATGTTGTTTAAGATGTAATACAAGTACGGAACACCACATGCATAAATTACAAGCAGTCCCACAATGGAAGCCCAAAAAGCCTGTTTAAAATTCAATTCCCTGTTTTCAACAATCAAACCAATAACATAAGCTGCAAGGATAAAACCAATCAGGTAGCCGAAGGAGGGTTTGAATACATATCCGAGTCCGCCCCCTTTGGCGAAAACTGGAAGACCAATAAGGCCCATGGCTACATAAAGTAGCTGGCTTAAAGCTCCCAACTTTTTTCCCAGCAAAATCCCTGCCATAAACACGAACAAAACCTGCAGGGTGATGGGAACAAAAGGAAGGGGAATTTCTATTTTGGCCCCTATTGCTGTTAATGCAATAAAAAAAGCAACCAAAATCATATTCCTTGTTTTGTTCATAGAACCGTCTCCTTTCTCAAATTTAG
The DNA here is from genome assembly GCA_002376045.1 of Firmicutes bacterium UBA3567. GTDB lineage: Bacteria > Bacillota > Thermosediminibacteria > Koleobacterales > UBA3567 > UBA3567. The sequence goes on along the minus strand of DFNM01000195.1, from coordinate 12,590 downwards.
AATTTAACTATATTGTAGTGTAAAAGGCCATAAATGTCAACCAACAAAAAATTATAGTTAACAATTCTTTGTCTTTTTTAAATATAACTATACCTTTTATTCAGCAACTTCTCGTTATCGGGAGCAAAAAGGGTGTATACCGTTGTTAAGATTGATGATAGGAGAGATAAGGTTTCCAGTATGAACCAGAAGATGAAATCGGTTGATGAAAAGAGGAAAATTAAATTTTAGGAGTGGTATAAATTGTTATGTCAGGTACAGGTTAATGACCCTGAGTGCCTGGCATTTGATTTATAATTGTTGTAATTTGCGAGTTGAACTCAATTTTAGTATAAGCATATTGTATTTTAGAGATAATACTTAGAAAGGGGGGGAATAAATGGAAAAGAGAGCGTTTATCAAGTTGGCGGTGTTGTTTTTGGTTTTGGTTTTGATACTGAGCTTTTTCCTTTCAGGCTGCTCAAGACAAAACAACGAGATCAGAGACCTAAAAGAAAAGAACAGAACTCTGGAAAAAAGAGTAAGGGAACTCAAAGAACAATTGAAGGATAGAGAAAAGCGGACTATAACGCTGTATTTTGTGAAAACTACTCCCAAGAATTTCTGGCTTGTCCCTGAATTGCGGGAAATAACCTACTGCTCTGATGTCTTAAAAATTGCCCTTGAAGAACTGATAAAAGGTCCTGCTTCTAAATCCCTGACAGGTCTAATTCCTGAAGAAACAAAAGTGTTGGACGTGAAAGTGAAAAATTGGATAGCGTATCCCAACTTTTCTAAAGAAATTTACAACATAAATGTGGGCAGTGCAGGAGAAGCACTGGTACTGGCTTCCATAGCCAATACTTTGATAAAGTTTCCCGGTGTAGAAAAAGTCCGCATTTTAGTAGAAGGTGAAGAGATAGAAACCCTGGCCGGTCATGTAGACTTAACCGAACCTTTGGGCCGGAATGAGCATGTGCTGTTCCTTGATTCGGCATCTGATTCAGAGAAATAAATGCAGCGAAAGAGATTAAAGAGATTATCGAAAAAATAGTTTTTTCTTTTATGTTCTCCCATTGGGAGAATTTTTTGTTGTACGCCCGACATGGATAGCAGCTATCTCTTCCAACTCTACACCCGGTAAAAGGAAGGGCCGGATGTCATGTCAAAAGGGAAGCGATGTGTTCGAGAGGTGTGTTTAAAGACAGCCGTCCCCGGAATAATCATATTTATCTCTAACACAACCCGGAGGATTGACACATACAATGAATAAAAAAATGAAAGGAGAGAGGGTCTTTGCTCGGATTGTCTTCCAATGCATTAGAGAGGTTGAATTTAAAAAGTGATGCGGAAATAACCGTGTCTGTCGGGGTTAAAAAGGCAAAAATAAAATTGAAAGAATTCAAAAATAACCAGGATGCATACTCCATTCACAGGACAGCAATTGTAAAATTTGGATTGATGGGTATTCACCAGCCTCTTACCTTCTTTTTTGACGAAATCAAGCGTGAACTAAAAGCAGGACCTGTGGTAGGGGTGCTCTGCAGCAGACCTGTAATGATGCATGATCCAGAAGTTGAATCCCTTTTTAAAACAATATCAAAAACAGCTTATGAAACCGGGATGGTCTGCTACTTCTTTACTCCGGATTTTGTAGATTATGATAACGAAACCATCAGTGGTTTCATATATGATTCAAATTATAAAAAGGATTGGATTATACAAGAGTTTCCTATACCGGATGTCATATACAATCAGGTGGGGTTTATAACTGAAGAATTAAGGCCTTTGTATACCAAACTGGTGGTGGATTACGTTAAGAGAAACAAAAAGGTTAAATTGCTGAACCCTTTTGGTTTGAATGATAAACTTGTAAACCATAATAACTTTGTGAAATATCCTTTGATTAAAGATTATCTACCGGAAACAATAGGATATAAATCCGCCGATACTGTTTTTTATTTCCTACAGAAATATGGTGCCGCTTATCTTAAGCCGACCTCTTCATCCCTTGGCTTTGGTGTATACAAAATATCAAAAGCAAGGAATGGAGGATACATAGTAGAACATCATGTATCGAAAATCGAAAAATGCACGCAAACATTTCAGCACAAAAAGGAATTGTTGACCAGAATGCACCCCATTATTACAGCAAAAAGCTATCTGGTTCAACAGCCAATTCGTGTGATTCGGTTTAAAAACAGGCTTGTTGCCTTTAGAGGACATGTTTTTAAAAATGAGAAGGGTAGATGGAATATCCTTATCATAAAAGCCAAGTTGGGTCCGGAGGCAGGAATAATTACAGGTCCTCTGTGGGGCGGGTATAGAGCAACTGCACTGGAGATTTTGACAGAAACATTTGGTGCTCAGGATGCGGCAGCAGTAATAAAAGGAATCGAGAAGTGTTTGTTTAATATTGCTGGGGTAATAGATGACGTTTATTCTGGTCAGTTTGGGGAACTGGGTTTTGATATCGGAGTAGATGTAGATAGGAAGATCTGGATGATAGAGGTAAATCCCAAGCCCAACTGGAATGTACCTCCTGGAGTGGATGCAGAAGAGTGCGAAAAAAACCTAGCAGAACACCTGCTGGGGTATTGTAGATACTTGCTTAAACTCACTGGTCTTAAATGGTCCAGGTGTAGTCCTGCGGGTTGATGCCTTGGATATTCTATCTGATGCCGGATTTTCCCAAAATTACAGGTTCAACGGTTTTAGGAGCGTTGGGTCAGGCTTTCTTTTCATTAAGTCTAGGTGGCACCTTTATGATGTGTTATGCGAGTTACATGTCAAAAAAAGAAAACATCCCTCAGAATGCCCTATTTACAGCTATAGGAGATACAACAGCAGGTCTTTTGGCCGGGATGGTCATCATACCAGCTGCTCTTGCCGTTGGTTTGGAAGCAACGAGCGGTCCATCTCTTACGTTCATCACTGCGCCTGAAATATTCTTAAAAATTCCTGGCGGTCTGGTTTTTGCAGCGATTTTCTTCCTTTTGCTTTTATGGATTGATTGTGCTGTAAAACCACCATGCAGATGGATAATACCATTTAATAACTCCGCATGCCAGCCGTTTTCCAGCATTTCCAGCGGGTTGGGAACGGTAATCATCGGGGTTTTGATGAATAATAACGGCTTTTCCTACAACATTCTTTACCGTGAACTTATCGGTAAAAAAGCACATTCGTGCCAGACCATGGTTTGAAAAAAGCACGGGAAAATCCCCCGCATGGTTTCCATGGGGTTGATTGCAGGGATTCCAGTGTCCTCCAGCTGCTTTAAAAGGATCTACAGGGTCACATATCTTACAGTTGCCAAGCTCATGTATGTGAAAGCCATGGGGGCCGATGGGAGGTTTGCCGTTTTCGGCAGATTGATACGGAGGCAGCCCCCTTACTTCTACACACACATTTGTCCCATAAAGGGCAGGGTAAAACCAGACAACTCCTCTTATATTTGGAGCAAGAGGCCCTCCTTTGATTCTTGCTGCAGCAATATTTCCAAATGTATTCAACATAAGAGTACCACCTCACCAAAAATATTTTTGCTATATATAATATGATAATGTTTTTATTTTGCTAAACCTGCGTTTAGTACATCGCAGGTTTATTTTTTTAGGTTCTCCTCCATTTTATTGAAAAAATACAGAATTTTTATATTATTAACAAAATTAAATAAAATACACAAAAATAAATTAATTACAAATATTTGTCGCAAAAAGGAAAATACCAGCGAAAATTGAAAAAAATACAACCATTTGGAAAATTGTTGGTAAATAAAAAAGGTTTGACCTATGAGAAGGAGGTGGGGCAAAATAATGTTTCTGATGTCCCTAAGGTATAATTAGAAGATTGGGATTGGCTGAAGAGTTTAAAAGGTTGGGAGTAAATTTTTGATGATTGATCTTGAAAATGAAAAGGCAGTGTTAAAAGTTGAAGTTGCAACCATACTGGGATAAAGAGTGGCTGAGAAAACAATACATCGAAAAAAAACTGAGCTGTGAAGAAATAGCGTTGATATGTAAAGTTAGTCGCAGGACCATACAAAGGTATTTGAAAAAGTATGGATTTGTAACCCAAAATAAAAAAAAAGAGAAAAAACAACAGAATGCCAGAACATATCAAAAAAATGTTTTTACAGGATTAGCGTAATTGCAGCGAATCTTGTTGAAAGGCGGTAGCAAATTTATTTGTTTTTTTATATTAGAATGGAGGAATTTTATGGTAGGATATGACATAGTACTTTTTTTTGCCCTGGCGGCCAGAGACCGGGTGAGTGCAGACCATAGCCGCAAAGTGGCAAATCATTTAGCACGTTTAGCAGAAACCTGGGGCATGAGGGAAGGGAGGGTATCGACTTTCTATAAGGCAGGGCTTCTGCACGACATTGGCAAAATCGGCATTTCCGACCGGCTGCTTAAGTCCCGTGAGAGATATACCGAAGCTGACCGGGAGGAAATGAAGCAACATGTTCACATTGGTGGAATACTGCTCAAAAGCCTGGGGTTTGTGGAAGAAATAATAATGGGTGCTCTCTACCATCACGAGAGATTTGACGGTGATGGATATTTATACGGCCTGGCAGGAGAGGAGATACCTTTAGTAGCCAGAATGATTGCCGTTGTTGATGCCTTTGAGGCGTTGACCGGCTACCGGCCTTACCGCAGACCGGTCGAACCCGGTAGGGCTTTAGAGATTATGGCAGAAAGCAGAGGGCAGTTTGATCCGGCAGTGTTTGAGGTGTTCCGCAGCATGTGGGAGACAGGGTCGACACGTGCCGGTAGATTAAAAGCAGACAGAAGAGCTTTGTATGTATGAAAAAAATTTAAAAATTTATATGGTTATGCATTTAACTCAGCAAAATTTTTTCTAGGTTGAAGTGCGTGCTAAAAAGTTAAGCCTTACCACTTAGTATGGAAATCAATTTGAAAAATCAAAAGTTTTCCCTGCTTTATTTGCAAATAAGCAGATTGGAAGAAAGCTGTTGAGTTAATGGAATGACCATATATGAAAAAAATTAAATTAATATAAAATTTAAGGAGGTATTGTTTAATGGTTGAGGAGAGAAAGTTGGCACCGCTGCCAGCAAAGGCAGAGGACCAAAAGAACGAGAACAAAGCGAATTTTGAGTTGAAGAAGGTTGAGAAAAAGAAGCTTGAAACTCAGCGCAGAAAGGCCAGGACATTTGCCAAGCAGCAGCAGATAGCTGAACGGATCGCCGCAGCTACCGAAGAGCTTTCCGCCGGAGTAGAAGAAGCATCCGGGGCAGTGGAGGAACTGAGGTCGGCTATGGAGCAAATAGCCAGTGGGGCTGAGGAGGCCAGCAGCGCCACCCAGGAGACGCTGGCAGCTGCTGAACAAGCGACCGAAGGAGCTCAAGGAGCAGGGGAGAATGCCTCTGAGATCTCAGAAGGGGCAAAGACCGTTCAGTTTTTAATGAAAGAAATAAATTCCGATATCGAAAAACTAATAGATGGTGTTAATGCTGCCAGTGAGAGGAATGAAGGCTCGGCCAGACTGGTAGCTGAGCTGGAGAAGCAGGCAGAAAACATTGGAGATATTGTGCGTACCGTGGTAAAAATTGCCGACCAGACCAACCTCCTGGCCCTTAATGCTGCCATTGAGGCGGCCCGGGCCGGGGATCACGGCAAGGGGTTTGCTGTGGTAGCGGATGAGGTAAGAACTCTAGCGGCAACATCAGAGAAGGCAGCCAACGACATCCGCGAGCTTATCCAGGCCATCCAGCAGGATGTCAAAGTGGTGGCCGATGCCATTAACCAGGTTGCCGCCAATGCGCGGCAAGAAGCGGAGAAAGGCAAAGTAATTACCAAAGAGTTGAAAGAAGCGGCTGGCGCTATGCAAGACGTTTTTGAAGCAGTGACAGAGGCTTATGATGCTTCTCAGGAATCTGTACGCAGCGCTCAACAATTCCGGCAGAGAGCAGGTGAAATTGCCAGGGCAGCGGAGGAACAGGCCAGTGGGGCGGAGGAAGCATTAAAAGCGGTGGAACAGCAGACAAGAGCTTTAAGCGATATCAGCACAGCGGCAAGTGAGCTGGCCGAAATGGGTGAAGACCTCATGAGGTCTACTGAAGTTTCCAAATCGGCAGAAGGCCTGGCCGCCGCAGCGGAGGAGCTTTCAGCGGCGATTGAGGAGTCTACCCGCTCTGCCCAGGAAATCATGGCTGCCTTGGACCAAATTTCAAAAGGAGCTCAAACTCAGGCAATGGCAGCAGAAGAGTGTGCCAGTGCCGCCGGCCAGGCAGAAGACAGGGCCAGGCAAATTGATGAACTGGCAAAAGTTGTCGAGGAGAAGGTAGAAAAACTGTCTGAGGTCCAGACCCGCAACAAAGTCAGCATTGATGAACTGATTAAAGGGATTTCTGGGGCTTTGGAGGCCAATGTTGAAAATGCCAGGAAGGTTGAGGCTTTAGAAGAAAGGGCAAGGCAGATAGATAAGATAGTGGAGGCAATTAATACTGTAAGCATCCAGACCAATATGCTGGCAGTCAGTGGGGCTATTGAGGCGGCCCGAGCTGGTGAGTACGGCAAGGGGTTTGCCGTGGTTGCATCCGATATCCGCAACCTGGCTCAGGAGAGCGCCCGTAACACCGAGCAGATCAAGGAGCTGGTGAAGAACATCCAGGGTCAGGTTGGCATGGTATTAAGGGACATTGAAGAGATAGGAGAAGCAACAAGTCAGGAGGTAGAAAAGGCGAAAAAGACTACTCAAGACCTGGTGCGTATTGAAGCGGACATAAAGATGGTTTTGGATAAAACCAGAAAATTAATTGAAAGTGCGGCCCAGGTGGCAGCTGCTGCCGAACAGGTTAAAAAGGCTGTGGAGCAAATTGCCCAGGCAGCCCAGGAAGCAGCCTCGGCCTCTGAACAGGCTGCAAGTGCCAGCAGGCAGCAGGCCCAGGGAATGGGAGAGCTGTCCAGAGCTGCTGAAGAGATAGCTGCACTGGCAGACGAGCTGCAGCAGCTTTAGAGGAGGGATGGTTTGTGCAGCAAAACAAACGGGCTGCCGGGCAGTATGTTGTCTTTTATGTAGGCAGCGAAGCTTATGGCGTGGAAATCGAGTTTGTCCAGGAGATAATTCGTGTCCCTGGGATGGTGAAGGTTCCCCGCACCCCGCCCTATCTGGAAGGGCTGGCCAACCTGCGGGGAAACATTCTCACCATAGTGAACATGAGTGTCAGGCTTGGTATGGAAAAGAAGCCCCTGAACGAAACCAGCAGGGTTATAGTCCTGGACGACGGCCAGAAAAGGCTGGGTTTCATTGTGGACAGAGTATCCGAGGTGGTAAACATAGCCGCTGATGAAATTGAAGAGGTTAGGGAGGGTGAGGCCAGGACAGAGTTTCTCAAGGGGATAGCCAGGCTGGCTGGAAGCGAACACCTTATAATGTTAATGGATGTAGCTCACTTTATGAAGATCGGGAAAAACGGGGGTATGACAGCAGATACCGTTGAATCCCAGGGGTTTACACGAACAGAAGAACAAAAAAAAGATGAAGAAAAAGAGGAAGACAAAGTTCAACTCGTCGCCTTTCGGCTCGGGAAAGAGGAGTACGGAATTGACATAGGCATGGTGCAGGAGATTGTCCACATGCCGGAGAACATTAACCGGCTACCCGATGCCCCCCCTTATCTTGTTGGAATTATGACCCTTCGGAACCGGGTTCTGCCGGTGGTCAGCTTGCGAACCCTTTTCAAACTGGAAGATGGTAAAGTGAATGACCGAACGCGTATAGTAGTGGTGAACCTTTACGATCAGCGGAAAGGGGAGGTTACAGTGGGTCTGATAGCCGATGAGGTGACAGAGGTGCTCCGCATTCCCAGAGCGATTATTGACCCCGTACCGGTGCTGCTGCGCACCGGGAGTGGTGAAGGAATAAATGGAGTGTGCAAGATGGCAGAAGGCAAGCGGCTGGTATACGTGCTTGACCCGACAGGTTTTCTTGCCTTAAATGACCTCCTGAAAGTGGGTGGGGTTTTGGACAGCGAAGAAGAAGGAGAAGTGGTCAATACCAGTGAACAGGAAGAACAGCTGGTGATTTTCAAGCTGGGTGAAGAAGAATTTGCAGCCGGCATCGCTGATGTTCGGGAAATCATCAGGGTTCCGGATATAGTGGCCGTTCCCAAAGCTCCGCAGTTTGTTGAAGGGGTAATTAACCTTCGCGGAACCATAATCCCTGTAATCGACCTCAGAAAAAGATTCGAGATGGAAGAAAAATCCAGGGATGAGTACACAAAAGTCGTCGTAGTAGAGATGGACGGGCTTTTGACCGGTCTTGTCGTTGACTCGGTGCAGGAAGTGCTGAAGGTTTTCCGTAAGGTCATCGAAACAGCGCCGGATCTCCTGACCGCTTCGGTAGACAGCCGCTTTGTCAGGGGAATAGCTAAAGCAGAAGAAGGCGAGCGGCTGATCATCGTGTTGAATGTTAAGGAAGTCCTATCGTTTAGAGAAAAGGAGGAGCTGGCAGACTTTGAGCAGAACGTGGAACTCCAGGAGAATACGGGTGTTGATAGCTGACGATTCTGCTCTTATGAGGAGAATCCTTATGGAAATGCTTGCTTCAGATGATCAAATAGAGGTGGTGGATACTGCCCGTGACGGTAAAGAGGCAGTAACAAAGGCACTGGAGCTAAGACCTGATGTGGTTACCATGGACGTGAATATGCCTGTGATGGATGGCCTCACTGCCCTCCAGTACATCCTCCTTAAGGCACCCTGCTCGGTGATTATGGTTTCTTCTCTCACCCAGGAGGGTGCCTTCACCACACTGGAAGCTTTAGAGCTGGGTGCGGTGGATTTTGTGGGCAAACCCGGAGGGACGATTTCCCTCGGCATAAAACAGCTCAAAGAAGAGCTTATAGCAAAGGTTAAAGCAGCGGCACGGGCCAAGTTAAGGCCGCGCCGGCCGGAAAAGGCACATGCTTTGGCTCCCCGGCCACCTCGTCCCCGATTCAGGTCGGGTATCGGGCAGCATTCGCTGAAAGTGGTGGTCATTGGGGTATCGACCGGAGGTCCCCGTACCCTTATGGATATTTTGCCCTACCTGCCCCAGGACCTCCCGGCAGCGGTGCTGGTAGTGCAGCACATGCCGGAAAACTTTACGGCATCTTTTGCCCGGCGCCTGGACCAGAGCTGCCAGGTAGCCGTCAAAGAAGCGGCAGATGGTGATGAATTAATGCCGGGAAAGGTTTTGGTGGCCAGAGGGGGCTATCATTTAAAAATAGAAAAGAATACCGGTGGTGGGCTGGTAACCAGGCTCAGCCGCCAGCCGGCGGGTGCTTTATATGTTCCTTCGGTTAATATAACAATACAGTCAGTTTTAGAAAAAGTGCCTCCCCGGGATATAGTAGGGGTAATACTTACAGGTATGGGTGATGATGGAGCGGATATGATGGTGGAAATAAGAAAACGCGGCGGCTACACCATAGCTGAAGCGGAAGAAACTGCGGTGGTCTGGGGTATGCCCAGGGAGACTTACCTCAGAGGAGGAGCCGAGGTGGTAGCTCCGTCCTATCGCATTGCCCAGCAAATCATTAAAGGAGTGAAGAGAAATTGAAAACCAGCAAGGTCAAAAAGCTCATGGAAATTCTATCCACCCACCCGGAAGAGAGGGAGAGACGCTATGCGGCCATGGAACTTTCCGATTTTCCCAGGGAAGACGTGGTGGAACATCTGGTAAACAGACTGGTAGAAGAGAAAAGCCGTGCCGTACAGGAAGCCATTGTCAGCACCCTTATTACAATCGGTACGGAGGCTGTGGTAAGGCGGTGTGCTGAGCTTTTGCGCAGTGAAGATGCCTACCTGAGGAATTCGGCGATAGAGGTGCTTCAGCTGCTGCAGCATACATCACTGGGTGTAGTCAAGGAGCTCTTGCAGGACCCTGACCCGGATGTAAGACTTTTTGCCGTGAATGTCCTGGGAGAACTGAAGGTCAAGGAGGCAGTGGAACTTTTGTGCCGGGTAGTGGAAGAGGATGAGGATGTCAATGTGGTGGCTGCAGCGGTGGAATACCTGGGCGAAATGGGCTTGCGCGGCGATGACCGGGAAACAGTTCGAAAAGCGGCGGAACGTTTTTCCGATCCTTTTTTGGAATATGCGGTTGAGGTCGCTTTAAGAAAGATGGAGGTATAGCTGATTGAAAACCTGTTTTTATCCGCGCAGGAAGCTTTCCGCGCGATGCTTGAGGAGGGTTAGAATTGACTATAGAAGAATTCGTTAAGCTTCGGGATTACATCTACCGCAAGGTCGGGATTTACTTTGATGAAAAGAAACTTTACTACGTGGAAAAACGCGTGGAAGCGCGTATGCGCTCCATCGGCGTGGATAGCTTCCGTGCCTATTTTGCCTGGATGCGGTTTGATACCTCTGGCCGTGAGCTGCAGGAGCTTCTCAACGCCCTGACTGTCAATGAGACCTACTTTTTCAGGGAGTATCAGCAGCTGCGCTGCTTTGCCGAAGAAGTAATACCCGAGATTCTGAAGGGCAAAAACAACCAAAATTCCAAAAGAATACGCATCTGGTCTGCCGGGTGTTCAACGGGGGAAGAAGCTTACACTTTAGCCATCATCATAAAGGAGATGACCGGGGGAATGCCCGTTACGTGGGAAATTCACGCCACCGATTTAAATACAGATGTGCTGCTGCAGGCAAAAAAAGGACTTTACGGCAGGCGCGCTGTCAAAGACGTTCCGGAGGTTTACCTTGCCCGTTATTTTCGACGTATGGGTGAACAGTTCGAGATACGTTCAGAACTGCGCCGGCAGATATACTTTTATCAACTCAACCTTCTGGATCGGGAAAACATGCGGAAGATGGTGGACTTTGATGTCATATTCTGTCGCAACGTTCTCATCTACTTTGACGACTCTTCACGCAGAGAAGTGGCCCTTTACTTTTACGATGCCCTGAGGAAAGGCGGTTACATTTTCCTCGGGCACTCGGAATCCATGAGCCGCATTACACCTATTTTCAGGTTGAGGAAATTTAAGAATGCAATTATATATCAAAAGTGAGGCGAAAAAGACATGAGCGTACACATACTGGTGGTGGATGACTCATCTACAGTACGGGGTTATTACACTTCCATCTTAAGCAAAGCCGGTTTTGCTGTGGACCATGCAGCCAACGGTTATGAAGCACTGGAAAAAGCGGTAAAGTTTGATTACGACTTCTTCATTGTGGATATAAACATGCCCAAGATGTCAGGTTATGAACTGGTGCGGCAGCTTAGAGAGGATGAAAGAGGGGTTGGGGTGCCGGTGATAATCATCTCGACAGAAGCAAAGGACAGCGACCGCCTGGAAGGATATCGAGCCGGAGCCAACCTCTTCCTGGTAAAACCGGTAAAGCCAGAAAGGCTTCTTTTTCTAACTAAGATTATTGCTGGAGTGAGGTAATAAGTGAAAATGAACAAAATTTTGGAAAAAATCAAAGAGGTTCTTGACAAAACTGGATTTTTAGTCTTCTCTCTGGTCCGCAAACCCGATAGCCATGTACTTGATCAGCTTTTAGAAAAAATGAAGGCCCTGGTAGAACATACCAAAGAATATGATGTCCTGAACGAGCTGGCTAAACGGTTGCTTGAGGTGCTGAAGGGGGTAAAAACGGGGGAGATTGATGCATCGGAGCAGTTTGCCGAAGTTGTCAGTAGTGCCCTTGAGTTTTTGCTGGAAGTTGTGGAAAAAGCAGAAACAGAAGGCAAGCTGCAGGTGGATGAAAAAACATGCTGGGAAAGGATTGGGAAGTTGGAAGAGTTGTTTAGTAAAACCAGTTCGACCGATGTTTCACAGATGCCGGAAACAGCCGCGCAAATGGTACCCGGGGAATGCGTTTATGAAGTGAGCCTGGAGATGTGTGCTTCGTCCGAATCGCTTAATCTGCTGGCAGTTTATGAAAAGCTGGCTTCCTGCGGAAAGGTGGTTCGCGCTGTGGTAAGCGGGGCAGGAGAGTTGGATACTGACCCAGGGAGGGATATGCCCTCTTTCTTGTCCCTGCATTTTTATCTTAGATCTGACATCAGTACACGTACATTGGAAAATGCGCTTGCTGAAGTTTTAGGAGATTTGCCTGACCTGCGCCTGACTGTTTGCCCGGTTTTTGGGGAAACAGGTGAGCTCTGTGCCGGGGCGGAAGATGTCGGTCCGGAGAACTCAGGTGAAAAAGAAAAGACGTCCCGGGTGGAAGAAAAACCGGTTTCTCCTCCTGATATCCAGTTGAATCAGGGGGAAGCAGAAGTTTTACAATTGATTCTGACCCAGTTGAGAGAATACCTCGGACAACCGTGGAGCCGGGAAAATTTTCCGCGGTATGGTCTTTCTGTAGCCAGAATCCTGGCAGGGATTGGTAATTATTTCAACAGATTTGAGCTGAAGAAAGCGGAAGAACTCCTGGATAAGCCGGGTTCTGAACAACAGAGAGAACTCTTTTCACTCCTTGATGCAGCCGAGAAAATGGCCAGGAGTTTGGCTGTAAAAGAAGGCACTTCAATTGCAGCTGGACCTGGAAAACCTGAAGGAACGAAAGTTTCTGCTCCTGCTGCTGCGAGTAAAAGCATCCGGGTGGATGAAACAAAGGTAGACCGCCTGATGGCGC
>DFNM01000083.1:32750-33607 GCA_002376045.1 Firmicutes bacterium UBA3567 | reverse complement strand
CAAATGTCCTAAATGTAAAATTCTAAAATTTCATGAAAGGGGGAGAGGACTTTTGAACCAAAGAAGCCTTGGGATAACCCTCATCCTTATAGGTATACTGTTTTTATTAGCAAATCTTAATATAATTCCAGGATTAAATTTTCTTCTGCTTATAGGAATTGTTTTTCTGCTGATTTACTTTTTAAAGTCAAAACATCTGGGGTTTTTAATTCCGGGATGTATTTTTTTATCCATTGGATTATTTGCTCTGTTTAAAGCAACTGGATTAATCCCAGAGGATGCCGATTCCAGTTTCCTGCTGTTCCTAGCGGGAGCTTTCTGGGCTGTGTTTTTTATTCACACCATTAGAATTGATACCACTGAATGGGGTGCCAGGTTCTGGCCAGTTTTTCCTGCAGGTGCTCTTTCTATTATCGGTCTTTTACAACTTAGTGTAACCTACTGGAATCTCAGTATCAGTTATTTAAAATATACAAATTATGTATGGCCTGTTGCGTTAATAATCGCGGGAATTATGGTGCTGTTAAAAAGCAGATAACGTGATCACTGGCTTAACTGATATTCCTGTTAAGCATGAATGTTATTCGCTGCTCAAACCCTGTGATTACACCAAAAAAAGAAAGACATCCCCGCTATTTTGTGTAGGTAAATACATATATTTCATGCGTATCTGTCCAATTTTGTTTCCAGTTAGGGCATTTGTTAAAAAAGCTCCAAAACATTATTTTACCGTATCATCCAATATTTGAAAAAAAAGGTTTTTCTTCAAAACAGCTGATTAAAAATTAAAACAGCAGCCTATATATCCAACCAGCTTTATTCACAAACACCCGGGCTGGCTTGAGAAATTTTACACC
>DFNM01000083.1:32056-32401 GCA_002376045.1 Firmicutes bacterium UBA3567 | reverse complement strand
TTCGGCAGTCAAGGCAACCCTTAAGGGCACCTTACAGCGGCCTTGGCTGCCTTACTACCCGGTGTAGATACAAGCCAACCGGGCAAAGGAATTTACGTATGTTTGGCTGTCAGGCTGCAGTTGATTAAAGCACACTGCTCCGCTTTATCGAAAACCTGGGCTGCGGTCATCGAAAAAACGACTTCCCTTTTCCATGCCTATCGAAATTCCGGATACTTGTGAATTACATTCGCTGTTGTTGAAGTATCCGGTCAATTCTTAATAACTAAAAAGCTTTCGGATGGGTTTTGTCAAGGGCCCGGCACTCAAAGGTTAATTGAGTGCCGGGGGCGCAGCCTTTACCTT
>DFNM01000083.1:0-31651 GCA_002376045.1 Firmicutes bacterium UBA3567 | reverse complement strand
CTAAAATGGAGAAGAACCATATAATTTTATACAAAATATTTTTTGGTTTTAAAGGATATTTAGCATTAATCCCAAAAATATAATAGTATAAGTGCAAAATCAAGAATTTTTTTTGCAATTAACAGTCGATTGATTATTTTCGGGGGGATTTTCTTGAATAGAGGCGTTGTTTCCACAATTAAAGACAAATGCAAAAAATGCTATTCGTGTGTCAGAAACTGCCCTGTTAAAGCGGTTAAAGTTAAAAATGGTCAGGCAGAAGTTTTGGTTGATAGATGCATAAGCTGTGGTAACTGTGTTAAAGTGTGCTCCCAGAATGCCAAATATATTCAGCGAAATGTAGAAAGAGTTTTAGATAAATTAAAAAAGGGTGTTAAGATGATTGTGTGTTTGGCACCAAGCTTTCCCGCTGCTTTTACCGACCTGACTCCGGGGCGGCTGGTAGGGATATTGAAAGCCCTGGGATTCTGGCAGGTAAGGGAAGTTGCCTTTGGTGCACAGCTTGTTGCAGAGGAGTATAAAAGGCTTTTCAAACAAAAAAATAAGGCTCCAATAATGAGTTCTCCTTGCCCTGCTGTCGTAAACCTTATTGAAAAACACTATCCAAGACTAATTCCATATTTGGCAAGGATCGTTTCACCCATAGAGGCCCTTGCACGATATATAAAAGAGGTCGAGAGAATAGAGGCAGAAATTGTTTTTATGGGTCCATGCATTGCCAAAAAAGAGGAGGGGAATAACAGCCATTACATTGATGAGGTTCTTACTTTTGAAGAAGTGGATGAATTAATTTCTGATATAAAGATTAAAGAAATTCCTTCAGATGTTTTTGATGGGCCAAATCCATGGCCAAAAGCAAGAACCTTTGCAATTTCCGGTGGTCTGCTGCACACCATGGAGCTGTCTGAAAACATTTCAAGAAATGACATTTTGGTTGTTGAGGGAAAAGAGGACTGTATTGCTGTGCTGGAGAGCATAGAAAATGGAGAAATTTCACCCCGATTTATTGATATATTGTTCTGTAAAGGATGTATTGACGGTCCCGGTTTGAGAAAATTTAATCGTTTTTCAAGTCAGGAAGCTGTTTCTAGGTATGTAACACAGGAGCGTCATCCATACCCGGACGATTCCCCTAATCTTATTTCGAGAAGATTAGATCTGTCTGCTGAGTTTTTTAACAAAAAACACTCTTTAGATGAGCCAGAAGAAGAAGACATCAAAAAAATCCTTGAACATACAAACAAAACAAAACCTGAAGATGAGTTGAATTGTGGAGCATGTGGTTATAATTCATGCAGAGAAAAGGCTATAGCAGTCTATCAGGGTTTGGCTGAAATAGAAATGTGCCTTCCGTATTTATTAGAAAAAGAAGTTAAAGAAAAAAACGAAATAAAAGAATTAAACGAAGAATTGAATGGTATAATTGAATCTTCATATGATGGTATATGGGTTTCCGATGCGGAAGGCAAGACAAAAAGAGTTAACAAGGCATATGCGGACCTTTTAGGAGTAAAACGGACTGAAGTGGTAGGGAAAACGTGTTTGCAGCTAGAAAAAGAGGGAATCGTATCACCATCTGTCACAAATCTCGTGATCAGAGAGAAAAGGCGTATAACAATCATTCAAGAAACGAAAGATGGGAAAAAGATTTTGGCCACAGGAACACCAATTTTTGATGAAGATGGAGAATTGACTATGATAATGGTAAATGCAAGGGACATGTCAAAGCTGAAGGAACTTTACCGGGATATGAAAGAAGTTGAAAAATTGAAGGATTATTTTATAAAAAGAAAAGAGAGAGAAATAGATTTTAAAAACATTATTGCTTTTAGTAAAGAGATGGATGAAGTTATCGATACAGCAACAAAGGTCGCCAAAGTAAATACTACTGTATTGATAACAGGGGAATCTGGAGTTGGTAAGGATGTCATTGCTCGTTTTATTCATGAAAACAGTCAGCGGAAGAAGGGACCCTTTGTAAAAATAAATTGTGGGGCTATACCAGAAACACTGTTAGAATCAGAACTTTTTGGTTATGAATCCGGAGCATTTACTGGTGCAAAGCGAAAAGGAAAACCCGGCTTGATAGAAATGGCAGACAGGGGAACCCTTTTTTTGGACGAAATTGGTGAACTTCCTTTGAATCTGCAGGTCAAACTGCTACAGGTGCTTCAGGAGCACCAGTTAGTTAGGATAGGAGGAGTCAGACCAATTAAAGTTGATATTAGGGTCATTGCTGCTACCAACAGAAACTTAGAAAAGATGATTAAAAAGAATAAATTTAGAGATGATTTATATTACAGGTTGAATGTAGTTCCAATTAAAATTCCACCTTTAAGAAACAGGAAGGATGATGTAATTCCTTTGATATATCATTTTTTGGAGGCTTACAACAAGAAGCATAGAATGAATAAAGAAATTACGCAGGAGGCGAAAGAAAGCCTGTTGAGGTATTCATGGCCTGGAAATGTAAGGGAACTTGAAAATCTGATTGAGAGATTGATAGTTACTGCAGAAGGAGATGAAATAACCGTAGCAGATTTACCAGATTATATTAAAAAAGAAAATGTTGTTCCCAAACAGGTCGTTGTTGTATTTGAAATGGTACCACTAAAGAAGGCAGTAGAAGAAACAGAAAAACAGCTCTTACAAAAAGCGATTAAAACATATAAGACAACGTATGATATAGCTAAGGCTCTAAAGGTAAATCAATCAACGATAGTTAGAAAGATAAAAAAATATTTTAAAAATTAAATGCATTTATACATTTTTTAATGCAATTTTGCATTTTGTTTACGGTCATTTGATTGTTGGGGGATCTGGGTATTTGGGCAGGCTGGGAAAAGAAAAAATCTTTGATTTTTAATGTTCTAGTGCATCGCAGTTTTTAAAACACTGCGGTGCATTTTTTTGCTTTTATAGCTTAAAAGTGGCTCTCATAAAGAAAAAAAGAAATATTAAGAAAATTACAAAAGGGCGGCATGATATTTGCTATTTATATAAGTGGAAAATCCGTAAATAGGAGGTAATTGAATTGAGCGGTGTTTTTAAGGTAACAGAACAACAGCTTAAAAAAGTTGACAGTATTCTAGAAAATTCAGAGAGGGGAGATTTAATACCTGCGCTTCAAAAAATCCAGGAGGAAATTGGATTCTTACCAAAGGAAATTCAGGTAAGAGTTGCAGAAAAGCTTAACATTCCTTTGAGCGAAGTTTACAGCATTATAACCTTTTACGCATTGTTCTCTTTGAAACCGAAAGGGAAGCATCACATCAACGTTTGTAAAGGTACTGCGTGTTATGTTAAAGGAGCGGAAAGGATTTTGCAAAAGCTTAAGGATGTGTTAGGGGTTGGCCCTGGAGACACGACGGATGATGGATTGTTTTCAATAGATGTTATCAGGTGTCTTGGAGCATGTGGTTTGGGACCGGTAATAACCATAAATGATAAAACGTATGCCAGATTGAAACCCGATGATATTCCAAGAATTATCGCAAAATACAAAGATATGGGAACAAAAGACTTCGAAGCTGTAACCCAACCCAGAGAGGCAACAGTATAAGGAATGCTTTCGTTTATTCTTATTTAGGGGAGGTGTGAAAAATGGTTTCCCTGGAGGAACTGAACCAAATAAAATTAAATTATAAACCTCCTAGGGCTATAAAGATAGTGGTAAGAATGGGAATATGCGGTATTTCTGTAGGAGCGAAGGAAGTTTTAAAAGCTTTTGAAGAACAAGTTGAAGCAAAAGAACTTAAGGACGTGGTAGTGACCACAACAGGGTGTATAGGTTTATGCTCCCACGAACCTATTGTAGAGGTTGTAAAACCAGGAATGCCTGATACAACCTATGTCCTGGTTACACCGGAAAAAGCGAAAGCGATCTTTTTCCAGCATGTATTAAAAGGTCGAATCATTAATGAATGGGTTGTTCCTGAAATTTGAGGAGGGAGAGATTATGGAATTTTACAGGTGTCATGTGTTGGTGTGTGGAGGGGCAGGATGTATATCATCTGGTTGCAAAGAAGTTAAAATGGCCTTAGAAAAAGAAATAGTAAAACTTGGCCTTGATAAAGAGGTTAAAGTTGTAACAACCGGATGTATGGGGCCCTGTGACCTTGGACCCCTTATGATTGTATACCCCGAAGGGATTTTTTACCAAAAAGTTATACCTGAAGATGTGAAGGAAATCACAAAGAAACACCTTTTGGAGGGAGAGATTGTAGAACGCCTGCTTTACAGGACACCGGATACTGGGGAAATCGTCAAAAAATATGAGAACATAAACTTCTTCAACAAACAGGTTAAAACAGCCCTGAGAAATACCGGGTTGATTGATCCCATGGTTATTGAAGAGTATATTGCACGGGATGGATATTTTGCTCTTGCTAAGGTGCTTACCCAGATGACTCCAGAAGAGGTTGTTGAAGAAATCAAGGCTTCCGGTTTAAGAGGAAGGGGAGGAGGAGGATTCCCCACCGGGCTTAAATGGTCTTTTGCTGCAAGGGCAAAAGGAGACCAGAAGTATGTGGTATGCAATGCTGATGAAGGTGACCCGGGAGCCTTTATGGACAGAAGCATTCTTGAGGGGGATCCCCACAGCGTCATTGAAGCCATGACAATTGCAGGATATGCCATAGGGGCGAATCAGGGTTATGTTTATGTTAGAGCTGAGTACCCCCTTGCAGTTCAGAGATTAACCCATGCAATCCAGCAGGCACGGCAATACGGCTTTTTGGGGAAAAACATCATGGGAAGTCACTTTGATTTCAATGTCGATATAAGAGTGGGCGCAGGAGCGTTTGTGTGTGGTGAAGAAACAGCGCTGCTTGCTTCCATTGAAGGTAATAGAGGAGAACCCCGACCTCGACCTCCTTTCCCTGCAAACAAGGGCTTGTGGGGGAAACCGACCCTTATAAACAATGTGGAGACGTACGCCAACATCTGTCCCATAATCCTCAATGGTGCTGATTGGTATAAAAGGCTCGGAACTGAAAACAGCAAGGGTACCAAAGTATTTGCCCTGGCAGGTAAGATAAATAACACCGGTCTGGTAGAAGTTCCCATGGGAACTACTCTGGGAGAGATAGTTTACGATATTGGAGGAGGGATACCAAAGGGGAAGAAGTTCAAGGCAGCTCAGACCGGAGGACCATCAGGCGGTTGCATACCGAAGGAACATCTCAATGCTCCAATAGATTACGATTCGTTGAAAGAATTGGGAACAATAATGGGTTCCGGAGGTCTCATTGTTGTAGATGAAGATACCTGTATGGTGGATTTTGCCCGATTTTTTCTGGAGTTTGTTCAGGATGAATCCTGTGGCAAGTGTGCTCCCTGCAGGATGGGAACCAAAAGAATGCTCGAGATTCTTGACAGGATTACAAAAGGCCAGGGTCGAGAAGGAGATATAGAACAGTTAGAGGAACTGGGAATAATTATTAAAGAAACAGCTCTCTGCGGCTTGGGGCAAACGGCACCGAACCCGGTTTTAAGTACCATCCGCTATTTTAGAGATGAGTATGAGGCTCATATTAAAGACAAGAGGTGTCCCGCTTCAGTGTGTGCAACTCTGTTTAATTCTCCGTGTCAGAATTCATGTCCGGCTGAAGTGGATGTACCCAGATATATCGAGGCAATCAGGAATAAAAACTACAGAGAAGCGGTATCCATCATCAAGGAGAACAATCCGTTCCCGGCGGTGTGCGGTCGAGTGTGTCATCATCCATGTGAAGGTAAGTGTAACAGAGAGCAGATCGATGAACCCATTGCTATTCGTGCCCTCAAACGATTTGCTGCAGATTATGAAATCAAGAACAATGATATCATTCATCCGCTGGAGCCAGCAGAACCAAAAGATAAAAGGGTTGCAATAGTGGGTTCCGGCCCGGCTGGTTTAACGGCTGCTTATTATCTTGCACTGGAAGGCTACAAAGTGACCATATATGAAGCTTTATCTGTTATGGGTGGAATGCTGGCTGTTGGAATTCCTGAATACCGGCTTCCCAAGAAGTATCTGGATGTCGAAATAAAGGCTATTTTGGACCTGGGAGTTGAAGTTAAGACATCCACAACTGTTGGAAAGGATATAACTCTGGATGAGCTGCGAAAACAATTTGATGCGGTGTTTGTTGCTATAGGAGCCCATAAAGATGTCGGTATAGATCTACCTGGAAAGAACCTGGAGGGTGTGTATTCCGGAGTGGAATTTTTAAGGAAACTGAATCTTGGTGAAAAAGTTAAGGTTGGAAGCAGAGTGGCAGTAATTGGAGGCGGAAACGTTGCCATTGATTCGGCAAGATCAGCTTTGAGAAGGGGAGCCCATGAAGTTCATATCTTTTACAGAAGGACCAGGGAGGATATGCCTGCAGAAAGAGAAGAAATCAAAGAAGCAGAAAGAGAAGGAATCAAGATGCATTTCCTGACAAACCCTACAGCCATTCGCGGTAAAGATAGAGTTGAAAAACTGGAGTGTATTAAGATGAGGCCAGGGGAATTCGATTCCAGTGGCCGAAGAAAACCCGAACCAATCAGAGGGTCTCGATATATGGTGGATATTGATATGGTGATTTTTGCTGTAGGTCAGCAGCCAGAGAGCGAAAAACTCGGGCTTGACGGCAGAGCAATTAACAGGAAAGGAACTCTGATGGTTGATGAAAAAACCCTTATGACGGAAATTCCTGGAGTTTTTGCTGGAGGAGATTGCATACTGGGGCCTGCTACTGTTATTGACGCCATAGCCCATGGCCGGAATGCTGCCTTTGCTATTGACAGATATCTTGGTGGAAATGCGGAAGAAAAATGGAGTCAAGAGGTAGAACGTGAACTAACACATGAAATCAATGAAGAACCCATGTCTAGATGTACAATTAAACACCTGCAAGTTGAAAAACGAATCAACAATTTTGAAGAAGTGGAACTGACGCTGGATGAAGAGTCGGCAGTTTTTGAAGCCAGTAGATGCCTCCGCTGTGATGTAAAAGAAGAGTAAAGGAGCGTGATTTGTATGGGAATGATCACCCTTACAATCAACAACCAAAAAGTTGAAGTGGAAGAGGGTTTGACAATTCTTGAAGCTGCTCAGAAAGCCGGTATATACATTCCAACCCTGTGTTATTTAAAAGAAATCAGTGCAATGGCCGCATGTCGAATGTGTGTTGTAGAAGTAGAAGGGGCCAAAACACTGCAGGCTGCATGCGTCACTCCTGCCGTTGATGGTATGGTTATAAGGACCAATACGCCCTTTGTAAGAAAGGCAAGGAAGACCATACTGGAGTTGATCCTTTCCGATCATCCCTTTGAATGTCTTACCTGTGAAAGGGGAGGTAACTGTGAGCTGCAGAGGCTTGCCGAAGAGTTTAACATCCGTGAGGTTCCCTTTGAAGGTGAAAGAACGAAAATGGACCCTGATGTTTCGACACCTTCTCTTGTTAGGGAACCAGAAAAGTGTATTCTGTGCAGACGATGTATAAATGTGTGCAGTGAAATTCAAGGGGTTGGAGTTCTATTCCCCAATGAGCGAGGATTTAAAACCTTTATAGGGCCTCCCTTTGGTGAACAGCTTGGCAATATGCCCTGTGCATTATGTGGTCAGTGTACACTGGTATGTCCTACCGGTGCTATCCATGAAAAGGAACAAATAGAGGATGTGTGGGAGGTGCTTGATGACCCTACCAAACATGTTATCGTTCAGACTGCTCCCGCAACCAGAGTAAGCCTGGGAGAAGCCCTGGGGCTTGAACCGGGAAGCATTGTAACAGGCCAGATGGTAGCTGCACTAAGAGCCCTTGGTTTTGATAAGGTTTTTGATACTGATTTTGCGGCAGACCTTACTATCATGGAAGAAGGCAGCGAACTTATAAAGAGGCTGGAAAAAGGAGGCCCCCTACCTCTGATAACTTCCTGTAGCCCAGGATGGGTTAAATTCTGTGAACATTATTATCCCGAATTTTTAGAAAACATTTCCACATGTAAATCACCACAGCAGATGTTTGGAGCCCTTGCAAAAACATACTATGCAGGGAAAAGCAGAATTGATCCCAAGGATATTGTGGTTGTTTCCATCATGCCGTGCACTGCCAAAAAGTTTGAAGCCCAGAGGTGTGAAATGGTTGATAGCGGTTATCTGGATGTAGATATTGTGCTGACGGTTCGAGAAACAGCAAAAATGATAAAACAGGCTGGAATAAACATACGAAACCTTGAACCAGAAGAGTATGATGCTCCCCTCGGCATATCAACAGGAGCAGGAGCGATATTTGGTGCTACAGGCGGTGTTATGGAAGCTGCTTTAAGAACGGTCTATGAGATGCTTACAGGAAAAGAATTGGAAAAAATCGATTTTGAAGCGGTAAGGGGCCTTGAAAGCGTTAAAGAAGCAGAGATCGAGCTGCCCGATTTAACCGTAAAGGTTGCCGTTGCCCATGGCCTTGGTAATGCCAAGAAACTGCTGGAAAGGATCAAAAATAAGGAAGCAGAATATCATTTCGTTGAGATAATGGCATGTCCCGGCGGGTGTATCGGAGGAGGCGGTCAACCCATTCCCACGGATACAGAGAAACGACAGAAGAGAATTGCAGCCATTTACAATGTGGATAAAAACATGCCCCTTAGAAAATCCCATGAGAACCCTGCCTTAAAACAACTCTACAAAGATTATCTGATCAAACCACTGGGTGAAATGTCCCACAAGCTTTTGCACACCGATTATGCTGCCAGGAGGAAATACTAGTTAAAACCTTCCGGGTTTAGTAAACCCGGATTTTTTTTTGATATCAGCTTGAAATGTTTGACTTTTCGTAAAAAAAGACTATCTTTCATGATTGTATGATATAATTAATAAAAGTATACAAAACACAATGTGCTTTTTAAAAAAGGAGTTTTGCAATAGTTATAGAAGTATTACCATTTGGGGCCAAATTTTTTTGTGAAGGAGTGAGAGGAGTGAAGACCGTTACCTTTAAAGGAGGTGTCCATCCTCCTCATGTAAAACATGCAACAGAGCACAAGAAAATAGAGAGGGCTCAATTGCCCCCGAAGGTTTATATTCCCCTTCAGCAACACATAGGTGCTCCCTGCAAACCTGTTGTGGGAGTGGGGGATGAGGTAAAAACCGGTCAAAAAATTGGGGAAGCTGAATCTTTTGTATCGGCTCCCGTTCATGCCAGTGTTTCAGGTAAAGTGGTATCTATTGAAACTCTGCCCCATCCGGTAGGTGCTAACGTGCTCACTGTTGTTATCGAGTCTGATGGGAAAGATGAGTTGAGTGAGGATATTAAGCCAGGGGGAGATCTAGAATCCCTGACTCCCGAGGACATCAAGAAAATTATCAGGGAAGCAGGCATAGTTGGTATGGGAGGGGCTGCCTTCCCTACTCAGGTCAAACTGTCTCCTCCACCGGATAAAAAAATCGATACAATTATCATAAACGGAGCAGAATGTGAGCCCTACCTTACTGCGGACCACAGGGTAATGCTGGAACACAGTGAAGATATTCTGTTTGGTTTGAAGGCGATTATGAAGGCAGTTGGTGTTGAAAAAGGATATGTAGGGATTGAAAACAACAAACCCGATGCCATCAAGAAGATGCAGGAACTGGTTAAAGATGAAAACAACATTGAAGTTGTAGCCCTTCATACCAAGTACCCCCAGGGTGGCGAAAAACAGTTAATCTATGCCATCACAGGAAGAGAGGTTCCATCAGGCGGCCTGCCAATGGAGGTGGGGGTAATAGTTCAAAATGTCGGGACAACTGCCATGATTGCAAAAGCAATCAAAACAGGCATGCCTCTTATAGAAAGGGTGCTTACCGTTACGGGTTCAGCCATAGCAGAACCTAAAAACCTGTTAGTGAGAATAGGAACACCTTTTAGAGAAGTAATACAACAATGTGGCGGTTTTAAGCAAACCCCTGGTAAGGTTATCATGGGAGGCCCCATGATGGGTCTGGCGCAGGCATCTATAGATGTTCCTGTTGTAAAGGGGACTTCAGGTATTCTCGTCCTTTCTAAGGATGAGGCAAAACAGTATCAGGAAAGACCATGTATCAAGTGTGCCAGGTGTGTTGATGCATGTCCCGTGTATTTGCTTCCAACCAGATTATCCCATTTTGCACAGCATGGAATGTGGGATGAAGCGGAAGACTATAATGCCCTTGATTGTATAGAATGCGGGTCATGTTCTTTTGTGTGTCCTTCAAAAATACCTTTGGTGCAGCGGATAAGGCTTGCAAAAAGCCAGATTTTGGACAGACGTAAGAAGAAATAAATACTGCAGGGAGGGGAGAACATGGAGAAAGAAAAACTTTTGATAACATCATCACCCCATATAAAAGATGATGATACCGTAGAGAAGATAATGTATGGTGTCATTATTGCTCTTATTCCAGCATCGGTGATGGGTGTTTATTACTTTGGCCTTCATGCACTGCTTCTGATCATTGCCAGCATAGCAGCAGCTGTTGTCACTGAGGCAGTTTTTCAAAAATTTAGAAACTATCCTGTTACAATCACCGATGGCAGTGCTGTTATTACTGGATTGCTGCTGGCATTGAATCTGCCACCGGGGCTGCCCGTGTGGATGGCAATAGTGGGTTCGGTGTTTGCTATAGCCCTGGGAAAACAGGTTTTTGGTGGATTGGGTCACAATCCCTTTAATCCGGCATTAATTGGGAGAGCTTTTCTTGTTGCTTCATTTCCTGTCCACATGACAACATGGATCAGCCCTGTAGATGGAACCACAACAGCCACCCCGCTGGGATTGATGAAACTGCAGGGTGTGTCTACAGATTATATGAGCCTGTTTTTAGGAAAAATCGGTGGATGTATTGGTGAAACTTCAGCTCTAGCCATCCTGATAGGAGCAGCATACCTGTTGTATAAAGGCTATATTGATTGGAGAATTCCTCTTAGTTATCTGGGAACCGTTGCTGTGCTTACTACCGTGTTCGGTCAGGACCCGATTTTTCATTTGTTTGCCGGTGGTTTAATGCTGGGTGCATTCTTCATGGCTACCGATATGGTTACTTCACCCATAACTAAAAAAGGAAGATGGATTTTTGGTATTGGAGCCGGTATTTTAGTAGTTGTTATAAGGCTTTGGGGAGGATATCCAGAAGGCGTGTCCTATTCTATTCTGCTTATGAACGGTGTAACACCCCTTATCAATAGATACACCCGCCCGAGAGTGTTTGGGGAGGTGAAAAACAATGGCTAAATACATGCGGCTGATTGTTGTACTGGTTGTTATATCTATATTCTCGGGAGCTGTCCTTGCTCAGACATATAAGATTACCTATCCAAACATTAAACAAAACGCATTAAAAAAACAGGAAGAAGCTATTATGAAAGTTATACCGGGTGCCGCAAAATATAAGGACATTTCTAAGGATAATCTCAAGGTATTCAAGGGCTTAGACGAAAATGGGAATTTTAAAGGAATTGCCTTTATTGCTGAAGGCGGCGGATTTGGAGGTAGCATAAAATTGATGGTGGGTTTAAACCCTGAAGAAGAGGTGCTGACAGGGATGACCGTGCTGTCACACCTGGAAACTCCTGGCCTGGGTGCCAGAATCGAGGAGGACTGGTTCAAAGAACAGTTCAAGGGCAAATCTATTCATGACAAGTTTGTTGCAAAACAGGATATCGATGCTATAACAGGTGCGACTATATCATCGAATGCGGTGGGTTCCATAATCAAAAATACCATTGAGAAGGTTTACCAGGTTTACGGGGGTGAGTTTTGATGACTTTGTTGAAGGATTTGACAAGAGGTTTATGGAGAGAAAACCCCATTTTCAGATTGCTTATTGGGATGTGTCCAACTCTGGCTGTTACCAATGCTGCTATAAATGGTCTTGCAATGGGCCTTGCCACATCATTTGTATTAATTTGTTCAAGCATAATAATCTCTCTGATAAAAAATTTTATTCCATCAAAGGTAAGAATTCCATGTTTTATAATAGTAATTGCCACCTTCGTTACCATAGCTGACCTTGTGCTGGCGGCGTTTTTTCCCGATATTCATGCGGTGCTTGGGCTGTTTGTTCCCCTTATTGTGGTAAACTGTGTGATATTGGGAAGAGCTGAAGCCTTTGCTTCCAAGAATCCAGTGCATCGTTCCATTTTTGATGCCCTGGGTATGAGTATCGGATTTACATGGGCTTTGCTGCTCATAAGTATAGTCAGAGAAATTCTTGGAATGGGCAGCGTATTCGGTATAAATATACTCGGCAAAGCATTTACTCCTTTCTTGATAATGGTGCTGCCACCTGGCGCTTTTCTGGCTATGGGAGTGCTTTTGGGAATCATGAATACCATCCAGGATAAGCTTGCGACTCGATAACTTAATATATACCGGGTTTAATCAAGCTGAGTAAAGGAGGGTAAATCTTGAAATTATTCCTCATCTTTATGGGAGCTGTTGTTGTCAATAATTTTGTGTTATCAAGGTTTCTGGGTATCTGTCCCTTTCTTGGCGTATCCAAAAAGATAGAAACTGCCTTCAGTATGGGGATAGCTGTTACCTTTGTAATGACTCTTTCCGCTATGGCGTCATGGTTAATACAAAACTATATTTTGATTCCTTTTGGTCTGGAAAGATTTCTGCAAATCGTGTCATTTATCCTGGTAATTGCTTCCCTGGTTCAGTTTGTGGAAATGGTTATCCAAAAAACCAGCCCGGCATTGTATCAGGCATTGGGGATTTATCTTCCCCTTATTACCACCAACTGTGCCATTCTTGGGCTTGCACTGCTTATTGCATTAAAAGAATACAGCCTTATAGAGAGTCTGGCCTTTGGATTTGGTGCAGGTGCGGGCTTTACCCTTGCCATTACGATGATGGCCGGTATAAGGGAAGAACTGCAATTTGGAGATGTTCCAAAGCCTTTAGAGGGGGCAGCCATTGCTTTGATTATAGCGGGTCTGATGTCCATGGCCTTTATGGGATTTTCAGGCTTGATTGCGATGTGAAGAATTCAGGGTTCGATTTTTGAACATGGAGGTGAAAAACCCATGGATAATAATGTATTCCTGATTTCTGTGATAAGCATGGGAGGAATTGGAGCTTTTTTTGGAATAGTGCTTGCGTATGCTTCTAAGAAATTCGCCATTAAAGTGGACCCGAGGATTGAACAGATTAATGAAGCACTCCCTGGAGCAAACTGTGGAGCCTGTGGATATCCAGGATGTTCAGGGTTTGCTGAAGCCATTGTAGAAGGGGAAGCTCCTGTTGACGGATGCCCGGTAGGCGGCCGGGAAGTGGCGGAAAAGATTGCAGGAATAATGGGGGTTGAAGCATCTGCTACACAGGAACGAAGTGTTGCCAGGCTTTACTGCCAGGGAGACTGTGAAGTTGCAGTTGATAGAGCTCTGTATGATGGAGTTCAGGACTGCAGGGCTGCTCAGGCGGTCAACGGAGGGCCCAAAGCCTGTAAGTACGGATGCCTTGGTTTTGGAACCTGTGCAGAGGTTTGTCCTTTTGATGCCATTACGATGGATGAAAACCATCTTCCCCATGTGGATATTGAAAAATGCACCGGTTGTGGGAAATGTGTTCAGGCCTGCCCCAGGAACCTGTTTGAACTGGTGGGAGTATCTAAAGAAGTGCATGTGGGATGCAAATCTCAGGAAAGAGGCAAGGATGTAATGAAAGTCTGCAAAGCAGGATGTATTGGATGCAGAAAATGTGTGAAAGCGTGTCCCTTTGATGCCATGAAGTTTAAAAACAACCTGGCAAAAATCGATTATGAAAAATGCACCAGCTGTATGGTGTGTGTTGAAGTTTGCCCCACCAATGCAACATATTCGGATTTTGATAAGCGCAAAAAAGCTGTGATTACCGATGAATGTATTGGATGCACTTTGTGTAAAAAGGTCTGTCCAGTTGAGGCCATTACCGGAGAGGTCAAAGTAAAACACCAAGTCGATCCTGAAAAGTGCATTGGCTGCAGTCTTTGCTTTGAAAAATGTCCCAAAGATGCTATCAAGATGATAAGGGAAGAGTAACTTTTGGAATAAACCCCTGTTAAGCGGGGGTTTGTTCGTTTTTAATATCATGTTTTTATTGTATTTAGTCCATAATAAATTTAAGAAGATATTGTGGACATAGAGGTAAATTCATGACTGATTGTTGTAGACCGAGACCTGGAAAGGCTGATATTACTCTATAGGTTCCGGATATGACCTGCGAGCATTGCGAAGAGAGAATCAAAAAAGCCCTGAAAAAAATAGGAGGTGTGCATGGTGTGGAAGTCGACTTAGAAAGCAAAGAAGTGAAGATTTCATACGATTCTACGGATGCCCATATAAGTGCAATTAAAAAGGCCATAGAGGTTGGGGTATAAAGTTAAGGATTACTAGAGGTGATTTCGATGTCTAGAAGGAATGAAAACAAGGCAAAAACTGACATGACCCTGAACCTGAACAAGATTTACGAGTGGGGTAATTATGACAATGAAACCCTTACTGATCAGACAGAAGAGATTCCTGAGGTAATAGAAAGGGTTAAAGAAAACAAAAGAGAAGTTAAAGAGAAAAAACCCCACAGAGGAGTTATGTGTGATGCTAATTGTGCTTTTGAAAGAAGGGGATACTGCACATTGGAGGGTATCCACATAGCACCAACAGGCAAAAATCCTGCCTCATGCATGGATTTTTCAAATAGAAGAGAATTGGATCGATACTTTTAATTTTCCAAACCCCGGTTTAGTATGGGGTTTTGTTTTATTATAACTTTCCCCTGCGTTAATTTACCACTTGTATTTAAAGTAGTATAATGTTACACTAAAGCTGAAGTCTTTACCCTTTTAAAGGTGCTGATAGTATGTTCTATGGATTGACAAAAGGTGATAAGATTTTGATAGTTGTATTGCTAGTAGTTAGCCTTTTTTCATTATATATAGTTAAAGCGGTTTCAGGAGACAATGGGAAATATGTGGTTATTCAATCAAAAGGAGAGGAAATCAAAACTTTTGTAATTGGCCCTGAACTTGAAGGCAAAGTCATTAGGGTTGAGGGAGCTTTGGGGCATACAACAATAGAGTTTGGAAAAAATAAGGTAAGGGTAATAAGTTCTGCCTGCAGGGGGAAGGATTGCATAAAGATGGGCTGGATTGAAAACCCCGGTGAGATGATTGTGTGTCTTCCCAATCAGGTATCTGTAAGGATAAAGGGTAAAGGTAAGGAATCGCAGGTTGATGGAGGAACGTATTGATGGAAAATGTCCAGAATAGAACTCGAACGAAAAAGCTTATTTATTTATCCCTATTGATTTCTGCAGGCATTGCCCTGCATATAATCGAATCCTTCCTGCCCTTTCCCATAGCTGTTCCTGGAGCAAAACTCGGTCTTGCAAACATTATTACCCTGCTGACCCTGACCATGTATGGGTTTAAAGAAGGTTTGGCAGTAGCCATCCTAAGGTGTGTGCTGGCAACCCTGCTGGGAGGTTCGCCTTCCAGCCTCATCTACGGCTTGACAGGGGCACTGCTGGCTTTAATACTGATGTATGTAATGTATTTCCATACAGGAAACGTATTTAGTCTCATTGGTGTAAGTATTGTTGGTGCCGAAGCCCATAATTTTGCTCAGATAACTGTAGCAAGCATTATCCTTCAAAATGTGGGAATCTACATTTACCTTCCAGTGTTAATGCTTGTGGGTATAGTATCCGGATATTTTGTTGGATTATCAGCAACCTTTGTCAAAAGGGTGCTGGAAAAAAATATGTTTATCATAAAGAGCAGGATTTTGTAAAATTTAAAAGAATTAGTTATATAATTTCAAAAAATTATCAATATAAAAGCTCATCTCCAAAACAGTTGGCAGCTTTCAATTCATACCTATCTGCAAAGACCAACTAACAGGGAGATGGTATAACCAAAGGAGGAATTTTTTTGAGAGGTAGATCATACAAAAGCGGATGGCTATTAATATTATTTATGTTTATTGGTTTAATAGCAGGAAGCTGGTTAGGAGATATTTTCCAGAACTTTGTTCCCCTTTTGGGTTACACAAAAACTATTGGTCTGGAACCCACTACACTGCGTTTGAGTATTTTGACACTGAATTTTGGGTTGTTGTTGCGAACAAACCTCGCAGGTGTTATAGGCCTTATTCTGGGGATTTTTGTTTTTATAAAGCTTTAATGGAGGAAGATTTGATGAAAAAAATCATCCTTGCCTCTGCCTCACCCAGAAGATATGAACTGTTAAAAAGGCTGGATTTAAAGTTCGAAGTTATCCCCAGCAGCATAAAAGAAGATTTTACAGAATCAAACCCACCGGAAAACATGGCAACGATGCTGGCAGAGCAAAAAGCCCTGGAAGTAGCACAGACTGTGGAAAATGCCATCGTAATTGGAGCCGATACCGTAGTGGTTTTTGAAGGTAGAGTTCTTGGAAAACCCGTTGACGAAGCACAGGCCCGAGGAATGCTAAAACGACTTTCAGGCAATATGCATCAGGTTATTACCGGAATAGCGCTGGTCGATTCAGAAACTCTGCGCTGTGAATCAGATTATGAGAAAACATATGTAAAAATGAAAAACATTTCAGAAAAGGAGATAGATAATTACATTAGAACAGGTGAGCCCATGGATAAAGCAGGAGCTTATGGGATACAGGGCAAAGGGGGGCTTTTTGTTAAAAAAATAGAAGGCTGTTATTTTAATGTAGTGGGTCTCCCTATAGGGAAACTGTATGATATGTTAAAGTTCTATGGCATTAATATACTTTAAAACAGGATGAGGGTGTAAATTATTATGGTGACAGCAAGATATTTCACAATAAAGGATTTACCTGAGACGGAAAGGCCTAGAGAAAGATTAATCAGGTTTGGTGCAGAGGCTCTTTCCAATGCAGAGCTCCTGGCATTGATCCTGCAGACAGGCAGCAGACAGGAATCTGCTATTGTTTTAGCCCAGAGGGTTTTAAAGGGTAAGCAGGGCATACAGGGGTTAAGGTATCTGGTTGATGCCAGTATAGAAGAACTAAGTCAAATAAAGGGAATAGGTACTGCTAAAGCTGCCAGGATTAAAGCGGCTTTAGAGCTTACCAGGAGGCTTTCTTCATTTTCGGGGGAGACAAAACCTGTTATCAGATCTCCCCAAGATGTTTCAGATCTGTTAATGGAAGAAATGCGTTATCTGGATAGAGAACATTTTAAAGCCATTTTGCTTGATATTAAAAACAGGGTAATTGATATTGAAGATATTTCTGTCGGAAGTCTAAATACGTCAATTGTGCATCCCAGGGAATTGTTTAAAACTGCCATAAGGCGAAGCAGTGCCGCTATCATTCTTATTCACAACCATCCGAGTGGCGATCCAACACCCAGTTCTGAAGATATTGAGATAACCAGCAGGATTGTTTGGGGAGGAGAAATCCTGGGAATTGAGATCCTTGATCACATCATCATTGGTGATGGTATTTATGTGAGTTTAAAAGAAAAAAATCTGTTAAACAAATAAAGCAACTAATGTCGAAAGGGGTTATGATACAATTATGGAATTCATTTTAAAATATTT
Organism: Firmicutes bacterium UBA3567; assembly: GCA_002376045.1. GTDB lineage: Bacteria > Bacillota > Thermosediminibacteria > Koleobacterales > UBA3567 > UBA3567. The sequence goes on along the minus strand of DFNM01000083.1, from coordinate 14,125 downwards.
TTCCAAAGATTTAGGTATAGATTTGGGTACCGCCAATACTTTGGTGCACGTAAAAAGTAAAGGAATTGTTATCCGGGAACCTTCTGTTGTTGCAGTTCAAAGAGATACGGGTGCAGTTTTAGCCGTGGGAGAGGAAGCAAAAAGGATGATAGGCAGAACTCCCGGTAATATTATTGCCATTAGACCTATGAAAGATGGAGTAATCGCAGATTTTGATGTCACTCAAAGCATGCTGAAGTATTTTATCAAAAAGGCTTTTCGCCATCGTTCCCTTATAAGACCCAGAGTAGTGGTGTGTGTACCTTCTGGAGTTACTGAGGTTGAAAAAAGGGCTGTCATTGATGCTACTTTGCAAGCTGGAGCCAGGGAGGCCTATTTGATAGAAGAGCCCATGGCAGCTGCAATAGGTGCTGAACTTCCAGTACACGAACCAACAGGGAGCATGGTAGTGGATATCGGTGGTGGTACTACAGAAGTAGCTATCATCTCTTTGGGCGGGATTGTAACCAGTCGATCCATACGTATCGGTGGTGATGAAATGGATGAAGCTATTGTCCACTACATCAAGAAATCCTACAATTTGATGATCGGGGAACGCACAGCGGAGGAAATCAAGATTAGAATAGGTTCTGCTTATGCTATTGAAGACCAGGAAACCAGTATGGAGGTGAGGGGTAGAGACCTGGTTACAGGTTTACCCAAGACAATCAGTATTTCATCAGAGGAGATAAGAGAAGCATTAAAGGAACCTGTATCGAGTATACTGGATGCCATCAAAATCACCCTGGAGAAAACACCACCTGAACTAGCGGCTGATATCATGGATAGGGGTATAGTGATGACAGGAGGTGGCTCTTTGCTGAAACGGCTGGATAAACTCATTTCGAAAGAAACAGGAATGCCTGTCCATATAGCAGACGCTCCTCTGGATTGTGTTGCCCTTGGAACAGGTAAGGTGCTGGATCAAATTGATGTGCTGAAAAGGGTTTTGATTTCTCCTAAAAAATTGCGATAAAGGTGAGATGGTATGGCTACCATCTTAAAAAGCAAAAGTTTCTGGATTATACTTACAACAATCATTATTTTAGTAAGTTTGATAAACTTTTCTATGGAAGATGCTGTATGGTTAACAAAAATTAAAGATTTGTTTATAAAACCGTTTAAGCCTTTGCATGAAAGCTTTTATGTTTTTAACCAGAGGCTTAAAACTACAGTAGAAATAATTCTCAACTATGATGATGTGAGGGATGAAAACAAAAGATTAAGGAAGAGGGTTGCCCAGTTGGAAGCCCAGCTGATCAGGTTGAAGGAAATACAATATGAGAATGAAAGACTCAGAGAAATATTAAACTTCAAAGAACGAAATACGAAATACAGCCTGGAAGGAGCGAGGGTAATCGGAAGAAATCCCAGCAATTGGTTTGAAGAGATACTGATAGATAAAGGAAAGAAAGATGGACTAGTTTTGAACATGGCGGTAGTAACTGCTAAAGGTCTGGTGGGGCATATCACGAATGTCGGAGACCATTGGGCGAAAGTGCAGCTTATTATTGACCCTAACAGTGCTGTGAGCGGGATGATACAGAGAACACGGGATAATGGAGTTATTAAAGGGGTTTTTGAACCTGAAAACCGCGGCTTGTGCAGAATGGTATACCTTTCCCCAGAGGCCAATATTGTCCCTGGGGATCTAGTTATCTCTTCAGGTCTGGGGGGAATTTTTCCGAAAGGATTGTTAATTGGAGAAATAATAAAAGTCAGCAAAGATGAAAATCAATTACTGAAACACTCCCTTCTGAAGCCATCAGTGGATTTTGAGCGTCTTGAAGAAGTGTTCGTGATCAAGAAAATATCACCTCTGGAGGAGGACATTTTTTGAAAAGATTTTTTATAAACTTCAGTATAGTCCTTTTAATATTTACTTTTCAGGCTACCATGGGAGACTTTATAAAGGTTTTGGGAATAAAGCCGGATCTGATTTTGGTTTTAACCTGCATGGCAGGTCTTTTAAAAGGGAAAAATGGTGGAGGGTTTGCTGGGATTTTTGTGGGATTGTTTCAGGATATTTTATACGGCAGTTTTATTGGGCTTAATGCCCTTGCCAAATCTGTAACAGGGTATGTGGTTGGTATTGGTGCATGGAGTCTTTACAAGGGTAACCTGATCATACCTTTTTTTGTGGTGTTTTTGGGGTCCATCTTCCATGAGATTGTGGTTTTCTGTGTTTTGTTTGCTTTAAGCATGAATCCGCCTTTTATTCCATCTTTAATCAATACAATTCTACCCTTTGCATTCTATAACGGCTTGATTGCTGTAGTCCTTTTTAAGCCTGTTAAAAAATTAAGACTTTACTTTGTATCCCTTTAGAGGTGGTATAACTTTGGATGCTAAGCTCCTGGAAAAAAGGTTTGTTGTTGTAACCATTGTCATTGTTTTGACATTTATAATTTTGGCCTCCAGACTTTTTTATATTCAAATAGTGGCAGGTCATAAATATCAAAAACTATCAGAAGAAAACAGTATACAGATTGTCCCAATACCTGCACCCAGAGGAGAATTTCGCGATACAAAAGGCCGGTTGCTGGTTACCAACAGACCTGGATTTACAGTATCATATCTTGATATAAATAAAGATGAAGCAACCCGGAGAAGAGTTCTGGATCAGATAAGGAAAATTTTAAATATAAATGAGTATGTTGTGGTTGCTGAAGAAACACATAAAGTAAACCAAAAAGGCCAGATCAGAATTGACAAATTGCCTGTTGTAGATTTAAATGATGATGGGGAAATAGATCGACGCGATATCATTGTTAAAGATGAAAAGGGTAGAAAAATCGAAGTAAAGGATTTTGAAACGTATTCTGGAACTGCAACACTGGCAGTGAGAGAAGGAAGAAAAGTCCTGGTTACATACCGATACGATCCATTGGAACACAAAATTCGTGCTCAGGGGTATAAAAAATACATCCCTGTAAGGTTGAAGCGAGATGTTAGTTTTGAAACAGTTGCTAAAATTGAAGAGAAAAAACTGCCCGGGGTGATTATAGAAGTTCAGCCCATTCGAAACTACATCTATGGATACACAGCTGCCCATGTGTTTGGGTATTTAGGGGAAATAAGCAGGAAAGAACTGGAGAAATTCGACAACTACAGGGTTGGAGATTTCATTGGAAAAACCGGTCTGGAAAAGGTATTGGAACCTTATTTAAAAGGCAAAGATGGAGGAAAACAGGTTGAAGTAACAGCTACAGGAGAATTTGTCAAAGTTCTGGGAGAAAAACGGGCACTACCGGGACATACCGTATATCTTACTATAGATGTAGAAATCCAAAAAGCGGCTGAAAATGCTTTAATGGGAATTATGAATAAGCTCAGAAACAATCCCGATCCCACCAATCGTTTCCCCAATGCCAAAGAAGGAGCAGTAGTTGTAATGGATGTAAACACGGGAGAGATTCTGGCTCTGGTAAGCAAACCTGATTTTGATCCCAATCTTTTTGCTTCAGGAATATCTTTGAAAGAATGGGAACAGTTAAATTCAGATCCTGAAAAACCTCTATTAAACAAAGCGATCGGCGGCAGTTATCCACCGGGTTCAATTTTCAAAATGGTTGTAGCGTGTGCTGCTCTGGAGGAAGGAGTAACAACACCTGACTTGGAAATCGATACCAATGGAGGAGTATACTGGACAATAGCCCCCAAGAAATGCTGGTATTATAGTAAAGGAGGTCATGGCATAGTAAACCTGGTGGAAGCTATTGCCAAATCCTGCAACATATATTTTTATGAAATGGGCCGCAGGCTGGGAATTGATGCCATAGAAAAATATGCACGCATGTTTCAGCTTGACAAAAAGACTGGAATTGAGCTGCCTGGTGAAAAAAGCGGTAGTGTTCCGAGTAGAGATTATAAAGAGAAAAATTTTAAAAATCCTCAAGACAAAATTTGGTACCCTGCAGAAACACTGGATGCAGCTATCGGACAGGGATTTCATAGTTATACTCCCTTACAGATAGCCAAATATGTCAGTGCCATAGCCAATGGTGGAAAACTCTACAAACCTTTCCTGGTGAAGAAGATTGTTTCACCGGAAGGTAAGGTGGTTGAAAAGAAACAACCTCAATTGGTTGGAAGACTGAATCTTAAAAAAGAAACCCTGGAAACAGTGAAAAGGGGCATGAAAGCAGTAGTTGAGCCTGGAGGTACGGCATGGTGGCCTTTCAGGGATTTCCCTATACAGGTTGCTGGTAAAACCGGAACAGCCCAATGGAGTATCCTGTATGATAACCATGGGTGGTTTGTAAGCTTTGCACCATACGATAACCCGCAAATAGCGGTGATAGTGTTTATTGAACAGGCGGGAAGTGGAGGTTCTACAGGTGGACCGGTGGCAAGAGCAATTTATGAGAAGTATTTTAACCTGGATCAAAAAGAAGAAATCCGGGATTATTTTACCCAACCTTGAAAATGGGGTTATTGGCCCATTTTTTTTCATTTGTAGCAGGATTTGGGTTGTCTTTGAAGAAATAAAAAAATTATAGAAGAAACCGGAGGGGAATCCAATATGAAACAAGAATCTGTTGTGTTTAAAGGAACCAAGGAAGGAATTATTATACATCTACCTGACAAAAAAGATTTCAAAGAAATTTTGAGTATTCTGGACAAAAAAATTAAAAAAGCCAGAAGCTTTTTTTCGGGAGCACATGTAGTTTTGAACTTTAGCAAACGAATCCCATCTCCTGAGGAAGAAAGGATCTTGAGGAGACTCATAAACAACAAGTATGGTATGGTTTTAACCAAAATAGTTACACCTGTTGCGGAAAAAAATCTGTTAAAAATCAAACACGAGAAAGCAAAAGAACAACCTCTGGTTTTAAGAAAAACAATAAGGTCAGGCCAAAAAGTTTGCCATGATTCTACACTGATAGTGCTGGGAGATGTAAATCCAGGGGCTGAGCTGGTAGCAAACGGAGACATTTTTGTCCTTGGTTGTTTAAGAGGTATTGCCCATGCAGGGGCATCCGGTAATCTAGAGTCTATCGTTGCTGCTTTTAGGCTCCAACCTACTCAATTGCGAATTGGAAACATACTGGCAAGGGCCCCTGATGAAGAAACTTTAGTCCCAGAAATTCCGGAGATAGCAAGAGTTAAAGATGGAACTATAATAATCGAACCCTATACAAATCTGTTTAAGGAGGGAATTCAATGGGAGAAGTAATCGTTATAACATCAGGAAAAGGAGGAGTAGGTAAAACAACCACTACAGCTAACATTGGAACGGGTTTGGCTCTGTTAGGCAAAAAAGTAGTACTGGTTGATGCCGATATTGGATTGAGAAATCTTGATGTGGTAATGGGTTTAGAAAACAGGATAGTGTATGACCTTGTCGATGTAACCCAGGGCATATGTCGTTTGAGACAGGCTTTAATTAAAGACAAGCGCCTGGATCAGGACTTATTTCTGATGCCTGCTGCTCAAACAAAAGATAAAACAGCTGTAACTCCCGAACAAATGGCTGAATTGTGCGAAGAATTGAGAAAAAACTTTGATTATGTGCTTATTGATTCACCGGCAGGTATTGAACAGGGCTTCAAGAACGCAATTGCTGGAGCAGAAAAAGCTATCATAGTTACAACTCCAGAAGTAGCTGCTGTTAGAGATGCAGATAGAATAATAGGTTTATTGGAAGCTGCAGAGCTGTATGAACCCAAACTCATTATCAACAGGATTAGGCAGGATATGGTAAAAAGAGGGGACATGATGGATATAGATGACATGATAGATATCCTGGCAATAGACCTTTTAGGGGTTGTGCCAGAAGATGAAAAGATCGTTATTTCCACAAACAAAGGAGAACCCGCCATACTGGATAGAAATTCCAAGGCAGGACAGGCTTACAAAAACATTTCCAGGAGAATTTTGGGAGAACACGTACCATTGATGAATCTTGAAATTGAGGAAGGATTTATGCAAAAGCTTAAGAAGTTTTTCGGATTAAAAGTAAATTAGAAGAAGGGAGGAAAACTTTTGGAATTGTTTAGAATTTTTGGCAGAGACGATGGTTCAAAAGAGGTTGCTAAGGAAAGGTTACGACTCCTTTTGGTGCATGATAGAGCAAATGTTTCACCTCGTTTTCTGGAAATGATTAAGGGGGAATTAATCAATGTTTTTTCAAATTACATGGAAATAGACGAAAATGGAATGGATGTAAAACTAACGAAGACAAGACTTAAGGAGAAGGGTGAGGTTGTACCCGCTCTAATAGCAAACATACCCATAAAACGCATGAAACATATTGCAAAAGTTTAAATATAAGAGGCTTCGGGCCTCTTTTTTTCAATAACGAGGAGGAAAGAAGATGAATGCAAACAAAGAAATTTTTGCCCTGGATATTGGTACACGAAGCGTAGTGGGCCTGATAGCCCAGAAATCAAATCAGAAAGTCCTTATAAAGGAAATAGTAAGCAGAGAACACATTACTAGAGCGATGATAGATGGCCAAATACATGACATAAAAGAAACTTCAAAAGCAGTAGAAGAGATTAAACACGAACTTGAAGAAAAACTGGGATACCATCTGTATGAAGCAGCAGTGGCTGCTGCTGGAAGAACGTTGCTGACTATTAAGACTTCCCATACACAAAAAATGACCTATCAAGAAGAAATAACTGCTGAAGACGTTAAACAGTTAGAATTGACGGCTGTGAGAAAAGCCCTGGATGAATTAAAAGATAACAACAAAGGTAAGGAATATCACTGTGTGGGTTACAGTGTGATAAACTATAAACTGGAAGATCAAATAATAGGAAATCTTCTAGATCAAAAAGGCAGGGAGATTTCTGTTGAAATTGTAGCAACGTTCCTTCCAAGGGTTGTTGTGGACAGCCTGTTAACGGTGCTGGAAAGGTCGGGATTAAAGCTAAGAAGCCTGACCCTTGAACCCATCGCGGCCAGTCATGTGATTGTTCCACAAAGCATGAGAAAAATCAACATTGCATTAGTAGATATAGGTGCCGGAACATCTGATATAGCAATAAGCAGGGATGGAAGCATTATAGCTTATGGCATGGTTCCTATGGCCGGTGATGAAGTTACAGAATGCCTGAGTGAAAAATTTCTTTTGGATTTTGATACTGCTGAAAGGGTTAAAAGGGAACTTTCTACAAAAGAAGAGACTACTTTTACAGATATTTTGGGTACGGAACACACCATGAAGTGCAGGGAAATTATTAAGGGTATTATGGATTCTATTGATACGGTAAGCAAGAACATTGCAAAAAAAATCGTAGAATTGAACGGCAAACTGCCTCAGGCAGTATTATGCGTAGGAGGAGGCAGTTTAACACCGGGTTTATGCCACAAACTGGCCAATCATTTAGGGATGCCGGTTAACAGAGTGGGGGTTAAACACGGCAGCCACATCCTGAATCTTGAGGTTCCAGAAGGGAAAAACCTTGAGTTAAACTCGCCGCTGGTGGTTACACCCATAGGTATAGCCGTTAATTCTTTTGATAGGCCAGGGCTGGGTATTATCAAAGTGTTTGTTAACAAAGAACCAGTACAGTTGTTTGAATTTACAAGACCAACGGTTTTTGATGCTCTTTCCCAAAAAGGCATCAAACCTGCACAAATTTTTGGTAGCCCGGGAATGGCACTGACTTTTGAATTGAACGGGAAACTAAAGGTTATAAAAGGAAAACGGGGCAAACCCGGAGAGATAAAGGTGAACGGAGTAAAGGCCTCACTGGATACTTGCCTCAAGCAGGGAGACAACATAGCTTTTATTCCAGGAGAAAAAGGAGATGATGGCAAATTAAAGGTAAAAGAATTGCTTAAGTATGCTGATGCTATAGCGATAACCGTTAATGGCCGTAAAATTAACATTGAACCCGAAGTATGGGTAAATGGAGAAAAAGCTGATGCAGATCAGGAAATACCTGATAGATCGCGGGTTACTATAAAAAACAGAGACCTCATTCTAAGCGATGTATTGAGGCATATTTCTTTGAGCATGAATTATTCCGGAGGAATATTGGTTACAAAAATAAATGGCAAAAAGGCAAAGTTTACTTCTCCAGTTAAAAATGGCGATTCAATAGAGATTTTTTGGGAGAATGCTAAAGCTAGCGGTAAAAAAGGGAGTGTGTTATAATTAAGTAAATAAAGAAGTGATAAAAACTTTTACTAAATGGAGCAGAAAAGAACATGATAAACAAGAGGATTTTAAAAAAAGCGGATTTTACCACATTAATAATTGTTACCATAATAGTTGCCGTTGGTGTACTCATAATTGGCAGTGCTACCCATGTAAACCTGCCTGATAGAGGAACATCAGCCTTCATCAAAAAGCAGATTTTGTGGTATTTGATTGGCCTGGTGGTCATGAGTATTGTGATCTACTTTGATTATCATATTTATGGGCGATTTGCCAATGTTATTTACATCTTAAACCTGGCCGTGCTGGTTGTTGTGCTTGTAATGGGTAGAACTACCATGGGGGCGCAGAGATGGATAAATCTAGGTGGTTTTTCCCTGCAGCCTTCAGAATTAGCAAAACTGGCTATAATTATTACATTGGCCAAACACTTAGAAAACAAAGAGAAAATATTATCGATAAAGGATCTCTTTAGCGTATTGCTGCACATAGGTATTCCAATGCTTCTTATAATGAAACAACCTGATCTGGGAACGTCTCTGGTTTTGTGTGCTATATGTTTTGGAATGATTTTCATGGCGGGAATTTCTACAAAGCTCTTGGTAGGGATGATCTCAGGAGGAATGTTATCCCTGCCAATCTTATGGAATTTTTTGAAGGATTATCAAAAAAAGAGGATTCTGGTGTTTTTAAATCCAGAACAGGATCCCTTAGGGGCAGGTTATCATGTTACTCAGTCTATGATTGCAATAGGTTCTGGACGGTTGTTCGGGAAGGGGCTTTTCCAAGGCACTCAGAATCAGCTCAACTTCCTGCCCGAACAGCACACTGATTTTATCTTCTCAGTGTTGGGAGAGGAGTTTGGTTTTGTGGGAGGATTGGTGCTGCTCCTGCTTTATCTGATATTGCTATTGAGGTTTGTAAATTTTGCCACCCGGGCAAAGGATGTGTTCGGTATGCTCATTATAATCGGAGTTGTATCCATGTTTGGGTTCCATATATTGGTAAATATAGGCATGACTGTAGGAATAATGCCCGTTACTGGACTGCCTTTACCCTTTATGAGTTATGGGGGAAGTTCCCTTATTACAAACATGATGGCCGCTGGCCTTGTGATAAATGTGGCTATGAGAAGACACAAAATATTGTTTTAGCCTTTCCTGATTATGCCCTCCAGGCTGCTTATTGAAATCAGCCCGGTATTCTACTGTGAAGAATACCGGGCAAGTTGCTTTATTATCGTAAGAAAATATCACCCTGCTGTAAAACAATTAAGCGGGCCTGGCTAATTTTAGTTATTTCCTTTAGCAAGTAAGGGTAAATTGAATGATACAGCAAAAGCAATGTCCTGGAGCCTTTTTACACAAATACCCTAACTGGAAGCAAAATTGGGCAGATGTATATGAAATATATGTATTTACCCACACAAAATATCGAGGAAGCCGACCTATTTCGCAAGGGGTGCGAAATGTGCATTCTAAATTTTTTTAATGATTATGCTGCTTTATTACCGCTGTAGAGTGATCTTTGAAAAAAATGAGGTTATAATAAAGATTCTGCATAAATATATTTATAACAAGGATTTTTGTAAGCTGAGGAGAGAAATATGATGTTCCGTTGGCGAAAAAAAAACAGCCCGAGAAACAGACAGAAAAGTAAACCTTTCAACACACTAAAAAAAATTTTTGTATCCCTGTTGATACTGGTTGTTGTCCTGGGGACGAACAAACTGGATTTTGCTTTAATGAAGAGAATAAATGATGGAATAAAACATGTGTTGACACGTGAATATGATTTTTCAACGGTAATTAAACAAGTTAATTTAGCAGGTTTTATAAAAGAAAATGTTGATTCTGAGTTTTTAAAAAAAGTGTTTGAATCTCAAGAAGAAATACAAACCCTTTCACCTTCCAAGGAATTGTTTCTGAACCCGAATGAACCTTTGATAATTATGCCTGTTAAAGGAGAGATCACATCAGAGTTTGGCCTCAGGTTACACCCCATTTACAAGGAACTCAGGCAGCATAATGGTATTGATATCAATGCCAGCGAAGGGGAAGCGGTCAAAGTAGTGATGGACGGTGTCGTGTTAAAGGTTTGGGAAGATAAAGAGTTTGGTAAAACGGTAAAAGTAGAACACTCAAACAACACTATAACCCTCTATGCTCACTGTTCTGAGATCCTTGTTGATGAGGGAGACAGGGTAAAAAAAGGAGATGTTATAGCAAAGGTAGGTGCCACAGGCAGTGCAGTGAATCCTCATCTCCATTTTGAATTGTGGGTAGATGGCGAACCAATAGATCCTTTAAAGAAAATAATGAATAATATTCAATAAAGGTGAAGCCAATGGCTTTTTCTCTGTTTGGTGTGAGAATACGCTTGAACATATTTTTTTTTATTATTATGTTTTATTTTACCCTTTCAGGCATGTTAACTAAAATCACTGTGGTTTTTTTGACAGTATTGTTCCATGAATTGGCTCATACCATGTCTGCTTTGCAAAAGGGCCTCGAGATTGAAGAGGTTGAGTTGCTTCCCTTTGGAGGAGTAGCTAAGCTAAAGGGTTTGTTGAAGATTGATCCATGGGTTGAAATGAGCATTGCAATATGTGGTCCAGTGTTTAATCTGATAATGGCTGTAATCGTATATTTTTTTTATACAAATGAAGTTTTAAAACATTCGCTTACCCCTTTTTTGATTAAAACGAATGTGTACATAGCTTTGTTTAATTTAATACCCGCCCTTCCACTGGATGGGGGCAGGGTTTTAAGATCATGCCTGGCTTTAATTTTAGGATACCGAAAAGCTACAAACATTACGGTTTTTTTGGGAAAAGGTCTTTCCCTTTTTTTGTTGCTCCTAGGAATATACTTGATAAATATAGGGGAGTTTAATCCCATTTTGCTGCTTTTAAGCCCCTTTTTGTTTTTTGCTGCAGAAAGGGAGAAAAGCATCTATCCCTATTACTTTATTAAAAATTTATCAACCAACAGTAAAAAGCTTGCAGATGAAGCAATTGAAGCAAGGCAAATAATAGCAAAAATGGATATGCCTGCCCGAAAAGTTTTGAACCGATTGGTATCAAACAAGTACCACATAATTGTGGTTTTGGATGAAAGGCACAGGATAAAATATCAATTAACTGAAACTCAGTTCATAGAAGGTCTGATCAAACATGGTTTTTACTGTAAGGTTTATGATATAATCAAAAAAACTTGATCCACCCAGATTTGTATTATACTTTATTGAAGAGTTTGCTTTTCAGAAGATTAAAGAAAGTAGGATTGTTTCTAAAAAAAAGGATTACCTATAGTTTTATAGAAATTTTTTAATAACTCTTTTTGAAGAATTACCCAGCAAAGATATAGTAATAATAAATAATGCAAAAGAACAGCTTGGGAGGGTTATTGTTGAAAAAATATATTGATAGGGTTCTAAAAGAAGTTGAAAAACCAGCAAGGTACATAGGCAATGAATACAACAGTGTACACAAAGATCCTGATAATGTCAAAGTGAGGGTTGCTCTGGCTTTCCCGGATGTCTACGAGATTGGGATGTCTCATCTGGGGATAAAGATTCTGTATCATCTTTTAAATCGAAGGGAAGATGTTTATTGTGAAAGGGTTTTTTGTCCATGGGTTGATATGGAAGAGAAAATGAAGCAAGAACATATTCCCCTTTTTTCTTTGGAAACCAAATCACCCATTGTTGATTTTGATGTTTTTGGTTTTACCCTTCAATACGAATTGAGCTTTACAAATGTGTTAAACATGATTGATATAGCAGGAATTCCATTGTTATCAAGAGATAGAACAAAAGAGCATCCATTTGTAATAGCAGGTGGACCATGTGCCTACAATGTTGAACCCATGGCACAATTTTTCGATTTTGTGGTCATGGGAGAAGGAGAAGAAATCATTGAAGAGCTTATTGACCTTATCATTGAATGGAAAAAAAGCAAAAAGGATAGAGATGTTTTTCTGAAAACCGTATCGAGGATACCCGGTGTTTATGTGCCTGATTTTTATAAAATAACATACAATGATGATGGAACGGTTAAAGCTATTGAAAAGAAGGTTATGGATGCCCCGAATAGAATTATTAAAAGGATAATAAAGGATCTTGATGGGGTCTTTTGTCCAACTGATTTAATTGTGCCTTATATGGATGTTGTACACGATCGAGCAGTGTTGGAGATCTTTAGAGGGTGTATAAGGGGATGCAGATTCTGTCAGGCAGGGATGATATACAGGCCTGTTCGGGAACGTTCTGTAGATAATCTAGTTAAACAGGCAGAAAAAATGATGGAGGCTACAGGGTATGAGGAAATAGGCCTTGCCTCTCTCAGTGCCAGTGATTATACAGGGTTAGAGGAGCTTACACGAAAACTCCTGGATAGGTTCAGTCGTCAGGGTGTAGGGATTTCTTTGCCATCTTTACGGGTTGATTCCTTTTCCTTAAAGCTTGCAGAAAAAGCCCAGCAGGTTAGAAAATCAGGTTTGACTTTTGCTCCGGAAGCCGGGACCCAGCGGTTAAGGGATGTAATCAACAAGAACATAACAGATGAAGACCTGTTTGAGTCCGTTGAAGCTGCCTTTAAAATGGGCTGGAACAGGATAAAACTTTATTTTATGATAGGCCTGCCTACAGAGACATATGAAGATCTTCAGGGCATTGTAGAGCTTGTTGAACAGGTGGTGAGGATTTATGAAGCAGCAAGAAACAGCAGAAAGGGCCTGGGGGTTACAGTAAGCACTTCTTCTTTTGTACCAAAAGCTTTTACGCCTTTCCAGTGGGTTCCTCAGGTTGAAATGGGTGAACTGGAAAAAAGGCAGAAATATTTAAAACAGAGATTGAAAGGCAGATCAATAGTTTACAACTGGCATGATATTCGGACAAGTTTTTTGGAAGCTGTGTTTGCAAGGGGAGACAGGCGCCTTGGTGAGGTGTTAGTAAAAGCCTGGGAAAAAGGTTGTAAGTTTGATGGATGGTCCGAACAGTTCCGGTTCGATGTCTGGATTAAAGCCTTTGAAGAATGCAACATTGATCCAAGTTTTTACGCCAATCGAGAGCGGAACTTTGATGAAACTCTCCCCTGGGACCATATTGATGTGGGCATTGATAAAAAATTTCTTATCAGGGAGTACAGGAAAGCTCTAAAAGGAGAAATCACAAAAAATTGCCGTCAGGAATGTAATATCTGTGGAATTCAAAACATGGGAGTTGGTTGCTGTTATGTTAATAAGGGCTAAGTACTGTAAAGACGAACCTGTGAAATACATATCACACCTGGATTTGGTCAGGACCATTAACCGCGGGGTCAGAAGGGCTAAAATACCCATTGCGTTTTCCGGAGGGTTCAATCCTCAACCCAAGATCTCATATGGTTCAGCTCTGCCTGTGGGAGTTAAAGGCCTGGGAGAGTATGCGGATTTTGAACTGGAGAAGCCCATTAGTCCTGCAGAGTTTAAGGTGATGCTTAACAGCAAACTTCCTGAAGGTATAAGGATTTTGGAGGCAAGACAGGTACCGGCAGGAGTATCTTCACTGATGTCCGTTATTAATGCTGCTGTTTATGACGCACTTCTAGTCTTTGATGAACCCGTGGAACCTGAATGGTTAACAAGAAAATTTAAATATTTTTTATTCAGGGACAGCATTATAGTTGAGAAAGTGAAACACAAAAAAGGAAAGCAAAGAATAAAGCAGTTCAATATAAAACCCCATGTTTTTAATTTGAAATGCTTGGAAAGCCGGGCTTGTGCTGCTAAAATAAGAATGACCGTTGGAACAGGGGAAAGGGGCAATGTTACTCCTGATATGATTCTGGAAGGTTTGAAAAGGTATGAGCACATCCCTCGAGGCTGGAGCCTGGAAGATGTTTGTAGACTGGGCTTGTTTGTAAAAGTTAAAGACAGATTGATTTCCCCCTTAGATTATTTAAAATGATTGGTTCTTCTCCAAAACAGT
>DFNM01000214.1 GCA_002376045.1 Firmicutes bacterium UBA3567 | reverse complement strand
TTGTAGCCACACCGGGCAATGAGGCAGTCAAGGCCGCCGTAAGGCGCCCCTAAGGGTTGCCTTGACTGCCGAAGCTGGCCGGTGTAGAAATTCTTGAGCCGGGCAAGGCTATCTAACAACCCGCGTATCTCTTTAAATAAAGTTTGTTAGATATATTAACCCTTAACCAACTGTTTTGGAGAAGAACCTGAAAATGTTAATCAAAAAAAATCAATGCGAGACTCATAAGATAAAATACATAAGCAGCAAACAAAACAAACCCTTCCCAGCGCTCGATCTTTCTATCAGTAAAAGCCATGACCAGCAGCAGGATAATCATAAAAATGGAGATGGGCAGATCAAACACAAAAGCATGCCTGGACATTGTTAAAGGACTTATTGCAGAAGCAACACCCAAAACCATCAGCAAATTTAATATGTTAGCTCCCAAAATATTACCAACAGAGATGCTCTGATGTCCTTTGATCAAAGCAGTTATGGAAGTTATAAATTCAGGCAATGATGTGCCTAGAGCTATCATAGTCAGGCTGATAACACGTTCCGGAACTCCCAGTATATTAGCAATAACCACACCCTTATTAACAACCAACTCTGCTCCCAATACCACTCCTAAAGCTCCAGAAACAAATTTAATCAGTGTTAATATCGTTAAATCATCCGAAGCAACTGGTTTTTCAACCCGATTTTTTGTAGTCTTAATTTCATAAAAATTTAAAACCCCATATCCTATCAGCATTATCAATAAAATAACTGATTCTTTTCCTCCTATTGTAAGATCTTTTGATGCACAAAACACAAAACCAGCTGCAGCCAGCATAAACAAACTTTTCAACACAAAGAATCTTCTACTTATATAAAAAGGTTTTATAATAGCTGTAGATCCCAGTATCAAACCGGTATTGCAAATAGTAGAACCTATGGCATTCCCGATAGCCATCCCCGGATGACCATTATACGAGGCAAAGCTTGATACAACTAGTTCTGGCAAGGTTGTTGCCAAACTTACTAATGTTGACCCCATAAGGACCTGAGGGAGACCGGTTTTGTAAGCAATCAATACTGCTGATTCAACAAACCAGTCAGCACATTTTACTATCATAGCTAAACCTATGAAAAAGATTAAGTAAACCAACAGATGTTCCAACTTTTCAATCCCCCTGGAATCAAATTTTGAGTCGGTAGTAATAAATATTTATATGATACAGGATTAATTACTAGAACAACCAAAATATTAAATTATTTTAAACAAACCCAGGAGGATTAAAATTAGGCTCGGAAAAAATTCAAACTTTTGAATTCTGGCAGTAAAAAAACCACTAAATTTTAACCCCAAAAATAATGCAAGGAGTGAACCCACTGTTCCTGCAGCTACAACGTTAATAATTTTTAAGCCAATTAAGGACACGCTTAATCCCATAAAACCTGCATCCAGAGCCAGCGCACTCCCCAGATAAAGGGCTTCCCGGAAATCTATAACACCTGAAACATCAAAATCGGCAGTTGAAGGTTCTTTTAGAATCTGTATCACTAAACCGAGGGATCGTATTTTACATTTTATGATGGTTTTGTTAAATGAAAGCTTATTTAAATACTCTCTCAACAAACCAGTTATGCCCAACAAAATCAGCAAACATGCTCCCATTCTCTGCAAAAACATCAAGGGGAAAAAATTTTTTAAAATTCCCCCCAGACACATTGAAACACCAAGAACAAAGGCAGTTATGCCGCTAATAGTTACCATAGATGTAAGGGGTACCACTATTTTCCTTAGACTGTACGATATCCCTACCAAAAAACTATCAATGCTTATGGCTGAGGTTATTATCAAAATCTGAAGGATATTCAAAACGCAATTCCTCCTTTCTCTAGAACAAAAACACCGTATATATATCATATTAAAAAGTATAAAAAAGGGTTAATAAAAAAGGCTCCATTGCATAAAAACAATGGAGCTGATAACAGTAAATGCCTGTATTCTTAGTTGTAATCTTTGCCAATTATAACAATTATGTCTGTATCCAAATTGTCAGGATTCTGCTCAATTAATTCTGTTCCCTCAATAATTGAAGCTATTTCTTTTGCTTTTTCAAGCTTGCCTTCTGAATATATTATCCGGGTGGTCTCATAATTAAAACTATCTGCATTTCCAATTTTCCTTACATTGAATCCATAAGATTTGAGCCTGTTAGCTGCCTTAGAAGCAGCTCCAGAAATACCGCTTCCGTTCAGAACTTCAATATTTAAACCCAGGTTGGATGGGTCAATGTTTCTAAAATATTTATCTACCAGTTCTTGAGTTTTGTTGATGTCAACTAAATAATAACTTATACCGTTTATATATCTATCTATTCCTGGAAGCACCGCCATCTCAATGTCTTCCGGTTTTATCTGCCGCAGGACATTTGCATACTTGACAATTTCACCAGGGTCCATGTTAGTTTCAACATACGTGGTAAGAGTCTTAGCTACTCTGGGTATTTTAAAGATAGTCATGGGATTCAAAACTTTTTTTGCCAGGGCTTTTAAAAATTTTTGCTGTGCTTGAATCCTTCCTATATCTCCATTGGGGTATTTTCTAAAACGCACAAACTGCTCTGCTTTCTCTCCATCCAGCAATTGCAAACCTTTTTCAAGGTGAATATGCAGGTTCTGAGCATTATCATCATAATGCATGGGACGTTCTACATATATCTCTACTCCACCAAGATCGTCAACCATCTGCCTAAACCCTTTATAATCCACCTTTACATAATAATGTATCGGGATTTCCAAGAGTTCCTTAACGGCTTTAATTACCAATTCAACTCCACCGTAAACATTTGCTGCATTTAATTTGTCAAAACCATATCCGTCAATGTATACCCTTGTATCTCTGGGGATGGATAACAACTTCACATCTTTTGTGTTCGGATCAAAGCTTACCACAAAAATCGTATCCGTTCTCCGTCTGTTCCTGCTCTCATCAAGGCCTATTACACCTGCATCAACACCAAGCACCAGCACATTGATCCTCTCATTTTTATTCGAAGACACAGGGTCCGTATGCTCGTCTATACCATCCTGTCCAGCTCCCACCGGTTGAAAGCTGTTTAGATACATATAAAAACCCGAACCAATCATTAAAGATATGCAGAAAAGTACAAACAAAACAACAAAAGCTCTTCTTCCCATTTATCTCCTCTCCCAATATCACTCTGTATTTTGCATCAACAAAAAATTTCTTGCCAATACCGTTTTAGGATGTAGCAGCCATTCCTTTTTAATCACGTACTTAATGGTGTTGTTCAAAGCCAATAAAACTGCTTTATCCAGATCTCTGAAAGCAGCATCCCTCAATCTCTCTACTCCGGGAAAGCTGCGTCTGGGTTCAATATAGTCTGCAATATATACGATTTTGTCAAGTTTACTCATATCAGCATCTCCCGTTGTGTGAACAGCAATAGCCTTCAAAATTTCTTTATCATTTATATTGAAAATCTTCCTGCTCAATTCCGCCCCCACAGGACCATGGAGAAGCACGGCTTGTTTCTTCAACACATCATCTACAAGTATACCAAACCTCTCTGCTAGTTGCAATAGTAGTTTATTGGGCATGTCCCTGGCACAATCGTGCAGCAATGCTGCAACAGCAGCTTTTTCGGTATCACACCCATACCGCTCTGACAATCTCACGGCCATCTCTTTTACACCCAGGGTATGGAAGTATCTTTCAGAGGAAATCATTTTCTTGACTCTATCAGATATCTGTTTTTGCATCTTTCTCACCTGTATAACCCATTTTTCATAATATAATATTCAACACTTTCTGGAACCAAATACTTGATAGGCCTGTTTGCTTTTATTCGATTACGAATGTCTGTAGAAGATATTGCCATAGCAGGAACTTCCACCATGTGTATGGTGCTACCATGTACCTTCTCAACATATTTGATCATTTCATTAAGCTGGGATGGTTCATATCCCGGTCTGGTTGCCGCCACAAAATTGCACAGTCGCAGCAGTTCACCGACCTTTTTCCAGGTTAATATTTCCAATACAGCATCAGCTCCCGTAATAAAATATATCTTTGTATCCTCAGGCTGCATCTTTTTAAACTCCAGTATTGTATCGATCGTGTAGGTGTAACCTTCTCTATCTATCTCAATTCTTGATACTTCGAAAAAAGGATTGGTTACTGTAGCCAAAACAGTCATTAAATAGCGGTGTTTGGCATCGGTAACTTTGTAACCCTTTTTGTGTGGTGGTTTACCCGTAGGCACAAATACAACTTTATCCAGCTTGAATTCATCCCTTACCGCCTCAGCTGTTACAAGATGACCATAATGAACAGGATCAAAAGTCCCTCCCATTATTCCGTACCTGGATACCCTTGTTTTCGTGTCACATTTATCCGAATCCAACATTGATACATCCCCCATTTAACAACGCAAAATAAGAAAAGTGAACTCAAAACTATTATACAAAATAATGGCCACAAAAGGAACTCATGATTCGCCTGAGTAAATGTAAAAGGAATTCCATTTAAAAAAGCTCAAGAGCTGTACCTCTTGAGCTTAAACCCTTATGGCAGTTTGATTTTTGGTTTTTTGCGAGAAGGCCTGTAGAGAACAAAATTGTTTCCTATAATCTGCACGATTTCAGCTTTAAGTTTGCCTGCAAGTCCATTAGCCGCGGTTTCTGCATCCAGTAACGCATTTTTTAAAATTCTGATTTTTACCAATTCCCTGGCTTCCAGGGCTTCATCGGCCTGCTTTAACACACTTTTATTTGTTCCCGATTTGCCGATTTGCAGAACAACTTCTATCCTATTAGCTAAAGCACGCAAATAACTTCTTTGTTTACCTGTAAGCAATTTTTTCACTCCCCCTCCCTCTTCAAAAACCTTTACACTCACTCTTTTTGGTTCTTCTCCGGTTTTAGTTGAGTTAAAGTCATGTAAACCCAATCCGGTC
>DFNM01000197.1 GCA_002376045.1 Firmicutes bacterium UBA3567 | reverse complement strand
GCTCTGGATGAAAAATTTAAATTAACAGACAATGCCGGGGAACTTCTAACCAAAGAAAAGGAACGAGCTCTTCGTAGTTTAAAAGAATGCCGGCTAGACATCAGCGAGTTAGTAGACACAGTTAATAATTATGCGAACCACATCCGGGAAATTATCATTCGAAAAGATGATGAATTTATCGTATATGGGATAGAAAAATTTAGTGATAAAGGATTGAAAGTAAGAGAACTTCAGGGGTGATGTCATGAGCTTGGTATTTGAAATAACTTCCGATCTGGCAATGTTTCGAAAAGGATATACAACTACATCTATGGTTTCATATCCTTTCATACCGCCAACTGCTGTAGCGGGAATAATAGGTGCAATTACGGGCCTGGATAATGGTGCTGGAGATATTGCATACGGAGCACGATTCTGGAATGAAATGAAGGGTACTCAGGTGGCAATTACCATTTGTTCCCCCATATCTTGGTATGTGACGGCAGTGAATTTAATAAAATTTAAAAGCGGTAGTGGAGATATGGGCGAACATATTCAACCAAAACACCAGTTTTTAAAAAAACCCTGCTATAGGATTTACATTCGTAATGGTGAAATTTATGAGAAATTAAAAATGCGACTTAAAAACGATGAATTTGTCTTTACCCCTTACCTTGGAGTGGCTTATGCTATTGCCAGTGTAAGATACCTGGGTGAATTTGAGGATAAGGAGATTGATGAATATCCTGTTGGCGTGAATTCTGTAGTTCCGCTTACAGGTAATTTAGATATAGACGTTTTTAAGAGCAGGACGATTCATAAAGAGTTAATCCCTTTAAAACAGGATATTGAGAGAACCGTTTTGAAATCTGTACCTGTATTATACAACGGGAGGGGGAAAAAGGGTGTCGTTTACGTTCGGAAGAGGGGAGAGCTGGAATTGAGCAAGGTAGGAGATGATGTAGTTGCATGGTTTGAACCCTGGTAGAATTGAAAGCCATCCGGGACGTCCGCTTGAAGAACACCTTTGTAATACAGCATTACTGGCGGAGAGGATAGCTTCCGCCAGTCTTGGAAGAATTCCTGATAAGCTGGTAGAAGCTTGCCTTTTGCATGACATAGCCAAAGCTCATTTTAAGTTTCAGGACCGGCTTAAAAATAAAAAAAGACGTTTTCCCCATGCTGAAATATCTGCTTATATAACGCTTGGTGTAACACGCAACATTATTGCTGCGGAGGCTGTGCATTGTCACCATACTTCTGCTAGAAATAATTTCACAAAGAAATGGTATGACCTGGAATACAGCGAATTTTGCCGGGCAGTATCAGAAATTCCTTTGTGGCCTGAAAGCCAAAAAATTATCAAGAAATTAGGGTTTAATGAAATCGGTAGCTGGAAGGAATTCCTTCCTTCTGAAGATGAGTTTGAAGATTTGCTAAATGACTTTATGGACGAAATGCAGTTAAACAGTGAAGATTGGCTTAATTTTAGATTGATATATTCATTTTTGATTACTGCAGATCGTATCGATGCACTCAGCAGCGGAGCAGCAGAATTTGTTCCTCATTCTCTGCGGGTTGATGCTAATGTTGTTGAAAGGTATCTCGGCTCTTTAAAGTCCACTCCACTTTCCGAGTGGCGTAACGGAGTAAGGGAAAAAGTACTGGAACGTGCTGCGAAGGTATTATCTGGCTCGGGAGTATATACACTTACCCTTCCTACCGGGGCCGGGAAGACACTGCTGGGACTGGATCTTGCAATAAAAATTGCAGCACAGGATAAAAAGCAGGGAATTATTTATGTATTACCCTTTATATCCATTGTAGAGCAAAACAGTCAGGTTGCTAAAGAGGTTTTGCCCTTTGTGCAGGAAGATCATTATCTGGCCTATGACAAAAAAGATGATGAAAGAGATATACTAACAAAATTTACTGCCTTATTTCGGTACTGGTATGAACCGGTTGTAGTTACTACTTTTGCAAAACTGTGGGATGTGCTGTATTCACCGCGTGGAAATGATGCCATGTCTTTTCACCGCCTGGCAAATTCAATAGTTCTTTTAGATGAACCGCAATCTATTCCTGCCCGTTACTGGAAAGGGTTTGGTGAAACATTGAAGCTTATGGCACAAAAACTTAACGCAACTTTTATTCTCATGACTGCAACTCAACCACGAATTGCCAGCGGCATAGAACTGGCACCTACAAAAATTAAAATACCACAATCTCGTTACAAAGTATATTTTTATCGTAAGAAAAGCGGTATTGAATGTCTGTGTGAGTTGTTGAAGCAGTACGGTTTTCCCTCCCGCAGTACGTTAATCGTTGCCAATACGCATAAGGCAGCGCTGGATATATATTTTTTAATAAAAAAATTAGTTCCTCAAGAAGAAATATTTTTTCTTTCTGGCTGGGTAACACCTTGGGATAGAAAAATAACGTTGAAGAGAATCAAAACAAAGGAAGAAAAGAATTGTATTAGGCATTTGGTGTCAACGCAGGTAGTTGAGGCCGGTGTTGATCTGGATTTTAACCTTGTAGTAAGAGATATAGCTCCTCTGGATAGTCTTGTACAGGTAGCGGGAAGATGTAACCGTCATCTTTCCAGTAGGACGGGAGAAGTTTTAATATATGAAATGTGCAATGATACAGGAAAAAGTTTTTCGCAAATGGTTTATGATCAAGTTTTATTAAATGCAACCCGGGAGATATTATTAAATTTTGGTCAAGGTGATCCCCTTATATTTCAGGAAACAGCTATAGCTGAACTTTTAGAATTATATTATTCCAAATTATCAACAGCGCTTCAAAATTATGGCCCCTGGTTTGAAATTGAAGAGGGAAAATGGGGTGGCAGATGGGATTTGTTTGAAACACCCTGGTGTAACGAATGCACGGTCTTTGTTGAGCGGGACGGAGAAGTCAGAGAAGTTCTTGATAAACTATTGCAGATGGATAAGAATTTTTCAAACAGGTTAGAAGTTAAAAGAATGTGGAACAGGATTCAGCAGCATGCTATATCCGTTTCGGAAAAAGAAATGAAAAAGTGGTGGGAGGCTGAAGGCTCATTTATTATTGATGGAGAGGAAAAAGCGGTAGAAAAAATTACAGAGAATCTCTGGATTATAAATAAACGGGGGTTACAGCGAATTTATAGTCCTGAACTTGGTTTTATTCCGCGTGAAATATACGAAAAGTATATAAATAAAAACTGAACTCAAAGTTATACTTGGGGAAATAAACTTTCAATATTTTATGGCTGGCATTCTTTGCAACTCTTTTGGCTTCTTCCACTGCAGCTTCTACTTTGCTTAGCAGTTTTGTTGTTATTTTTGTCTATTTTTTTATGGCTTCACCTGTGCGGCCTTTGATTACTTTGATTGGAGATGGTCATAACATAAGAGTACTTAATTGTTTATTTTTTTTATTAGGTCTGGCTGGCTGGAAAATACTTCATAATTGTTAAGGTTGTCGGCTTGTCTACTTTTGTCGATTTTTAACTTGTTTTGTCTCCTGGAAGGAAAAAATTGACTAAAGTAGAATAATATAACTAGATATTTTCGACCCTAAAAGCTAATTTACGGGAGGGAATCATGAGTATTATTAATGCTAGATATAAGATAATTACACCTATGTTTATGGCAGGAGCCAATCAAAGGGATTTGGCTGAATTACGTCCTCCTTCCTTTAAGGGTGTGCTTCGCTTTTGGTTTAGGGCCACTGCTCTGCCGTATTTTAATAATAAACTGGAAAGGGTAAAAGAGGCAGAAAAAAAATTATTTGGAAGCGTTGATACGGGAAAAGCCAGGTTTTCGTTGAAGATTGAGCACCGGATTGGTGATAACCAGGTAGTAAAAGCAGGGCAAAAATGGAATAAGCACGGTATCGCATACCTGGGGTATGGAGTTATAGGCCGGAACAGATTTAACAGGCAGGTTGAAAATACCAGATCATATATCAGGCAGGGTAACACCTTTACGGTCTCATTGATTTTAAAACCTGATGTTTCGGATGAAGAAAGGTTATTTCTTAAACGTTCTCTGATTGCGTTAGGCCTGTTTGGCGGACTCGGCTCCCGTTCTCGAAAGGGATTCGGTTCGGTAAATCTTCAATCGCTAACGGAAGATGACCGGGAAGCCTGGGTTGCTCCCAAAACGGTTGATGAAGTCGAAGACAGGATCAAAAATTTTATAAGGGAACTGGGTCCTTTATCTGACAAAATGCCGCAATATTCTGCTTTTAGTGAACATACCAGTGTAACCATTGTTAACGGGAACATCGACCCTCTAAAACTGCTTGATGAAATTGGAAAGGAAATGCTCAGGTATCGCAGTTACGGGCATTACAGTAAGAGGGAGGGTAAGTACATTTTACCCTGGAAGGAACCTGCCCTGCAGATTTTTAAAGATGACCACGACCTGGTCTTAAAGGCAGCGCGGGGTAACAAGCCTGATACTCATCCGGAGCGAGTTGTTTTCGGGCTGCCCCACAACTATCGTTTTTCAACGGGGGAATATGTGAGAATATTTCCCGAAAATAAAAATGAAAATACTGCACAACGGGCTAGTCCCCTGTTTATTCACATTCATGAACTGGAAGACGACTGTGTAGCTGTCCTTACTTTGCTGACCGCTCAATTCTTACCACCGGGTGAAAGGATAAAAATAATAGGACGGGGGAGCCATATTGTTAATACAAATGTGAATTATAATGTTATCCTTGACTTTATCAAGCGGTTTCCGGATAGAATTCAGGTATATCCTCAAAAGTAGTGCAGCGAGGGGGATAAATGAATGAATCAATCTTTGTTTTTATTTAGTGTTGGCCCTGTACAGTCTTTTATTGCCCAGGCCAGAAAAACCCAGGATTTATATGCAGGGAGTTATATACTTTCTCATCTGTGCCGTACGGGGGCTCAAAAGCTGTTAGACGAAGTCGAAGGGGAAATTGTTTTTCCGAATGTAAAAAATAAATTTGTACCCAATCGCTTTATAGCCATAGTAGATGAGACTGCAACTAACTTAAAGGTAATTGGAAAAAAGGTAGAGGAATGCGTGCGATTGGAATTTAAAAAAATTGCAGATGAAGCGTTAAAAAAACTAGGGCTTGAAAAACCGCAGGGTTTTGCTGAGCAGGTAACCAAACAACTATCCATTCAATGGGTTATTCTGCCTTTTGAGGAAAAAGGTTATCAAGAGAGTTATAAAAAATTAGAAAGCCTGCTGAGAGCCGTTAAGAATACCCGCGGCTTTGAACAGCTGGAGGAGACGGGACGAAAGTGTTCCATTTGCGGGGAGAGAAATGTTAAATTCTATCGTAAAACCAGGGATGAAAGCAAAAGCGGGAAAAATGTTTATAAAAAACTTTTCTCCAGAGACGTCCGCATATTTGAATATGATGAATTTAAAAATGTGGAACTAAAGCATCTGCAGCCGGGAGAAGGCCTTTGCGGGGTGTGTTTTACAAAAAGGGTAGCGGAAAAATACTTTGCTGAGGGTTTTGAGAAAGACTTTCCTTCCACTGCAAAAATAGCCCTTCTGGATGCTTTGGATGAACTTAAAAAGGGTGGTGTCAATATTCCACGAAAAATTGGCGAGCAGGCTATTTTTGATTTAAAAAATGAACGTGAACCGGGCGAGGACCTGACTGATAAGGAAAAGGAAAATGCGAAGAAAATTTATGGAGCATTAAAAGAAAGGAATATTTCTTTTTCTCCCTATTACGCCGTGCTGTTATTTGACGGAGACAGCATGGGAGAAAAAGTTTCCGGGCCGGATCTTAAAAAGAACGTATCCCTGAAGGATTATCATAAGGCCCTTACCGGGAAATTGGGAGAATTTGCCGCCAGGGTCACCCGGAATATTATTGTCGAGCCTAAAGGGTATACTGTCTATGCCGGAGGGGAAGATTTCCTGGGCTTTATAAACTTAAATTATCTTTTTAAGATAATGAAAGACCTGAGGGAGGAATTTGGCAAAATTGACCTGTCTGAGTATGCCGATGAAGAGTTTACCTTTTCGGCAGGGGTGGCAATAGCCCACATAAAGACCCCCCTTTCAGAAGTGCTGAAATGGGCCAGAAAGATGGAAAAGGAAGCGAAAGACATAAACAACGGCGAAAGGGATGCTTTGGGCATAGCCGTCTTAAAACGTTCCGGTGAAATCAATAAAGCTGTTTTTAAATGGAAAATTGATGGAAAGTGGGTTACAGATATCATTTCAAAACTCTGCGATAATTTGCGGGGTGGTAAATTCTCAAACAAATTTATAAAGAACCTGAATATTGAGTTTTTGAAGCTGATTGATGACAACGGTTTGTTTAATGATGAAAATATAGTGAGGCTGGAAATGAAAAGGCTTCTTGCCAGGTTCTGTAAGATACATGAGAATAGTGATAGAGAAAAGATAATTGCAGAACTGATGGAAGACCTGTCCGAAATGTTTTTTACTTCCGGCAATATTGACAATTTTCTTTCGGCGCTAAATATAGCTGATTTTATGGCAAGAGAGGTGAAGTAAGTTTGTTTATAAAAATTGAGGCCCTTGATACGCTCTTTTTTCGGGATGGCAGGCCCTTTACCATGGGAAGTGAGACCTGGGCAAATGGGATTTTCCCGCCCCATCCTTCCGTAATTTACGGTGCTTTAAGGAGCACTTATTTTGCCGAAAATATTGATGAACTTCACAAAGCAAAGACAAAAGAAGACCCTACAAGAAATTTGAAAATAAACGGTATATTCTTAAATATTGGTGAGAGTATTTATTACCCTCTTCCCCTGGATTGTGTGAAGCATAAAAAAAATGAGGAAGATAAGTGTGCCTTTATGCTTTCTTTAGACGATAATAATGTGATATCCAGTTGCCTGACTCAAATGTTATTAAAATCCCCCGATAACAGAGAAGTAGAGACAGTTGAAGGTGGAATTTTAGATTCTATTTTCTTTGAAGATTATTTATCTTTGCGGGGTAAAAACTTTTTTTACAAGGAAATTTCTGAATATGTTTTGTTGGAAGCGAAAATCGGCATAGGCAGGAATAAGCAAACCCTTACTACCGATGCTGAAAATGGCAGGCTATATCGTGTGGGGATGAACAGGTTGGCGTCAAGAATGGGAAAAGGCAGGGAAACTGAGACTCTTTCACTGGTCATAGATTTTACGGGACTGAAACTTCCTGAAAGCGGGTTTTTGCGCCTTGGCGGTGAGGGTAAGGCGGCGTTTTACAATCAGATTGAGGATTTAGATATTGTTAAACCTGCCGGCTTAAAGGGTAAGCGTTTTAAATTAGTCCTGACAACGCCTGCAATTTTTGAGCACGGCTGGCTGCCGCGCTGGATCGATAGGGAAAAGTTAGAGGGCGAATATGAAGGAATAAAGTTAAGGTTATTAACTGCTGCTGTGGGTAAATATTTGTCCATTGGAGGCTTTGATATTAAGAATAAACAGCCCAAACCAATGCGGCGGGCTGTTCCTCCGGGAAGCGTATATTACTTTGAACTTTGTAATGAAAGGGATATGGCTAAAGTAACGGATGTCTTTAACTATAAGAGCATTTCGGACTATAACCGGGAAGAGGGATACGGTGTTGCTTTTGTGGGAGGTGTGGAAGATTGAAAAGGGTAATTACGACCGTAGGAACTTCTATTTTTACAAATTATTTGGACAGGAAGAAGGATATAGAGCCGCACTATAAAAGTATAAAAGAATTGCCCCATAAAGAGTGGAAAGACAGAAGGTCGAGAACAGATATAATTAAAAAGTCTGTGCTTGGCTGGGCAAAAAATAACCCCAAAGCTTCGGCCGAAATAACCAGCATTCTGAAAATCAAAGAGAATTTTAAAGAAAATTTGGAAGTCTATCTCCTGGCAACTGATACTATAGTATCAAGGTTAGCCGCAGAAATAATTGAAGAAGTCCTGCTGGATGATGGCGATATACGAGTTATGTTTAATCCCCGAAATGATGTTATTGAAGGACTGCAGGTAAAAGACTACAAATCTTTTGTTGAAACCGGTCTGCCTAAACTGGTTGAGAGGATTGATAAAATAATAAACTCCTACCCGGATGATGTCATTTTTAATATTACCGGTGGTTATAAGGGAGTAATACCCTATCTTACTATTCTGGGACAAATTAACAGATGTGAAATTGTATATATCTATGAAGAAACGGAAACTTTAATCACTATTCCTAGAGTACCGATTAGCATAGATTTTCAGGTCTTTAAGCAATACTATGAAGAAATACTGCAGCTTAAAAAAGTAATAGACAATTATTCGCGGGCTAAGAACGAGAAATTTCAAGCATTTGAGGAATTGGAAAAAATGGGGCTGGTAGAAAAAATAGATAGTGGAGCGGTTTTAAGCCCTATTGGTATAATCTTGTTTGAAAGTTTTAAGAATCAATATTTTGTATTCTATTGCAGCGATGATGTGTATGATGAAATTCAAAACCAGAAGGAAATTCGGCGGATAATTACTGAAAAATTCTCTAATAAGCAAATTAGAGAAAATAAGACGGAAGATAAAAATGGCCATTATGTATATGATGACGGGAATAATCCCAACAGAATATATTATTTCGAACATGATGGAAAAATCTATATTTATAAGACATTTGAAAACGAAGAGGCTGCAAAGGAATATATTGGTAAGTCTATTGACAAAGAACAAATAATTAAAAAATCTAAAAAGCGGGAATGGAGGTTGAGGGATGTTTAAGCTGGCCTGGCCGTTTTTTATGATTTGTGAAACTCCACTGCATGCAGGTAGCGGAAACGATTTGGGGATTGTTGATTTGCCCGTACAGCGGGAGAGACATACCGATTTTCCAAAAGTGGAGTGTTCTAGTCTAAAGGGCTGTATCAGGGAGGCATTTGAAAGCCTCGATGAAATAAATTTCAATGGAATTAAATTGAACAAGGGAGCATTAAAGGAAAAAGCCATTATACCCGCTTTTGGCCCGGAACGAGGAGACCTCCATGCAGGCGCCCTTGGCTTTACCGATGCGAGAATACTCTTGTTTCCGGTTAAATCCATGAAGGGCGTTTTTGCCTGGATTACGTGCCCTAAAGTTTTAGAAAGATTTAAAAACGATCTTCTTCTTTCCGGTATTAAAGATCTACCCGGGCTGCCTGAAGCCAATACCGTGCCTTATGGTAGCAATTTATTGTTAAATGAAGATAAGGTTATCCTTGAAGAATATACCTTTAGCGTAGAAAAACCGGCCGAAGGGGATAAATGTACGGAATTTGCAGAATGGCTGGCAAATAAGATTTTTCCTTCCTCTGAAGAGTATAAATACTGGTTAGAAAAGATGGAAAAGGATATCGTTGTTCTTTCTGACGATGATTTCAGAGACTTTGTGAATTTGTCAACAGAAGTTGTTACCAGAACGAAGATTGACTCTGATACCGGGACAGTGCAGAACAGAGCTCTTTTTACAGAAGAATATTTACCTGCTGAAAGCGTGCTTTACTCTCTGGTACTGGCAAGTCCTGTTTTCAGTGCAAACAAAGGCATATTTAAAAAAGAAGGTAAAAGAGAAGAAGAGATGGTTCTGGAATTTTTCTGTGCGGGACTTCCGGGAGTCATTCAACTCGGTGGCAATGCTACCCTCGGGAAAGGAATAATCCGGACGAGGATTATGGGGGTGGAATAATAAATGACCGAAAAGACTGTAATAAAAGGGCTGGAACAGGGGAGGGCTTCTTTCGCATATCAATGTGCAAGAGAGGGAAGTAAGATTGACAGGAGCAAGGAATACAAACAGTATGTCAAGAAAATGCCCATGTTGATAAAAACTAACGGGTTGGGAGCTGCCCTGGCATTCGTAAAATCTAAAATCAAGGATGAAGCAAGCAAATCGGGCTATGCATACAAGCTGATTTATGACCAGATAACAGGCTGGCTAAAGCAGGATGATAAAAAGATTATAGACCTTTCGCGTGATACTGATTTGGTTGCATCTGTCATTTCTCTGGATTCTTCACGATACAGAGCTGTTACTATAGAGGTACTGGCATTTCTAAACTGGCTGCGAAGGTTTGCAGAAGGTTTGATAGAAGGGGAACCGGATAATGAAGAATAATAAAGAAAAAACAAACAGACAGGTGGCATGGTTTGTTTCGTATAATGAAAGGTTCGGTTTTCTAAAAAGTAAAAACTATGACAAGATTTATTTTAACAAAAAGAAACATATTGTAGGTAGAAATGGAATTAACGAAAAAATGTTCAATAAAAATGCCATTTTTGAAGTAACCGTTGAAGAAAATAAGAAAGGAGCGAGTGTTGGAGAGATCAAGTATATCCCTTACAGAATGCCGAAAGATACAAGAATCCTTATAGAAAGAGAAAATAATATAGATAACTTTTATTTAAAGTTGAATAAAGCAGCTCATTTTAATATAGATAAATTTGATTTAACTAAAGCAGTAAAAGGCAAGAATTTTAAGAAGGTCCCTATTAATTCTCTTGTTAAGCGCCAGGTGCTTGCTTTAAAAGATATGGGTATTCAGTATGAGAAGATAAATTTCATGCCACAATGGCGTCTAATTGTGGGTCTGGGACATGAATCCGTCTATGAAACATCTATGACGCTGCATCATATATACGGCATTCCTTACATACCCGCCCAGAGTATCAAGGGTGTCTTAAGAAGCTTCATTATCAACCGGTTGTTTGCTAAAAATAATGAAGGAGAAATTGATTTAGAAAATGCGGAAAAGAGAGCTTTAAAAGACCCCGGTTTTAAGTTCATTTTTGGGGATGAGAAGCAGCAGGGCAAAGTAAGGTTCTTTGATGCTTACCCTGCATCTGAGCCCGGAATTGAACTGGATATAATGAATCCCCACTATGGTCCGTACTATAAAGGAGAAGAAAAGTATCCGGGTGATTATTACAATCCGGTGCCTGTTACGTTTTTGACCGTCAGGGATGTCGAATTTATCATATATTTCGGTATAAAGCAGGGAGATAATAAAGCCATTGAGGAAGGAAGATTCGAAGGACAAAAACCCCTTGCCGTGATATTGTACTGGCTGAAAAAGGCGCTTAAAGAACACGGGATTGGTGCAAAGACTGCTGCAGGCTACGGGTATGCCTGAAGGGTAATTTTGAGGGATTACTTTCCGGTGTCGTTGATCTCCGGGATTTTTGTACTACCGGAGATCGACGACACTTTATGTTTTCCAGGAAAACCTTTTTTATATATCGTATAGAAAAGATTGTCAATACAATGATAATCTGGTAATCAATCACATGATACTTACTAAGGATACCGGTTTGCCTGAACACTATTCCAATTCAAATGTTTACATGATAATAACCAAGGGAACGATGACAATAAGTTTGAATGATGGTATACCGAAAGAATATGGCGGCGGAAACATTCTAAACATTCCATTTAATACAAAAATGAATGTAAAAAATTTGCATGACGAGATTCTTGAATTTTTTGTAGTAAAAGCACCAAATCCTAAAGATATGGTTAAAGATAGGGATGAAATTCAAACGAACAATAGATGAGCAGGAAGATTCGGTGATTTTTAATATCCCTGAGACCGCTAAATATTCCGAAAGGCAGCCCATGGGAACCAAAAAGGGCGGTGATGAAGTGATTATCTGAAAAATTTTTCCCTGGATCATTTTTCGTTTCTTGTTGCCGATGTGTAGTAGTGCAAAAATCCCCGGACATCGACGACAAATTTTAACAAATACTAGCGAAATAGCAGGAAAAGAAATTGTAGAAACATTGGGAATTGTAAAAGGCAGTACTATCAGGGCAAAACATATAGGAAAAGATATAGCTTCAGCATTCAGGCAGCTTGTAGGAGGAGAATTAAAAGAATATAGCGAAATGCTTAATGAAGCAAGGCAAATTGCAACAGGTAAGATGGTTGAAGAAGCAGAAAAATTAGGGGCGGATGCTGTTATTAACATTAGATTTTTCACGTCTGCAGTAATGCAGGGAGCTGCTGAAATTCTTGTTTATGGTACCGCTGTTAAACTCAGGGATAAAAAATAATAGTGAAAAATTAAGGTGGTCCCCATTGCCGGGACACTATTTTGAAAATTTGATCGTTTTGCTTACATAAGGTAAGACCCGGAAAATAGCTGGTTTAACCGAAAAACGTGTAATAGTCGAATGCGTAAGCGCGAGGATAATTTCTGCTGTGCACGTGTTTGCAGTTGAGAAGAGGAAAA
>DFNM01000146.1 GCA_002376045.1 Firmicutes bacterium UBA3567 | reverse complement strand
TTCTTTTTGTTTCCTTTTCATATGTGACAGGGGACGGTTCTTTGTCACACTATAAAAAGCACTATAAAAGCATGGGAAACATAGGGATGCTTCCTTTTGTTTCAATTTTGCTTTAAGTCTGCCTGCATTTGTCGAGCAGGTTTTTTCTTTGTTATTGAAAAAAGGGGAAAACAGAAGCAAAGCTTGCTCACCTATTCTCATTTATTAAGGAACTGGAATGTCACGCTTTGAAGATGAAGTTGCTGCAAAAGGATGACGTTGGGGACAGTGATGGTGGCGGCGGGGGGGCAGATCTGACTGGCCTGGAGCAGAATTGCCCCTGTTGCGCCGGCGAATAAACAAATTAAAGAAGTATACCACCAGATGCAGGAAAATGAGAAAAAGTGAAATCCAGAGGGCAGCTAAAACGGAAGCGGCAGGGGTGGTTCGAAAAACGGTAGAATACGGCATGAATTTTTATAGATACCTGCCTGGATGCCTGGAACGACAAGCTAAATATAAAGGAAACTATTATTTGTTTGTTCCGGACAGTTCGCTTAATAACACAACTTCAATTTCTTTTACCTTCCTTAATTTAGTATCATTAGTTATAAAAATATCAGCATTATTTAAAATAGCGGATGCAATTTGGAGAGCATCAGGAGTTCTAATATTATAACCTGCTCTCAGTAAACCCGCATAATATGCAATCTCATGATTTATTTCCTGTAAGAGTAAATTTGGGAAGGTATACAAAACGTATTTATATTGTTTTGCCAGATTTAATTCTTCTTTTCTTAAAGGGTGTATGATAATTTCTGTTATTGAAATAACCGAAGTAATTCCTTTACATTTTCCATTTTCGATTGCAGAAAATATCTTCTCAAGGACGTTTTCATAGGCTTTATTTCCCTCAAAATAGTATATAAAACAATTTGTATCTAAACCCACAATTTTTCTATCATTCAACCACTGGGTTAGTTCCATGAATCCCTCTCCTCATGTATATATTTATCTACAGTAATTCCTTTCCATATTTCCGCTCCCAGTCCTTTCATATATTTTGTAAAATTCGAAGGTTTAGGAAAAACAGTAATATTTCCTGTTTTCTCGTCTATTTCCCATATCAGTATATCCCCTTCTTTTAACCTTTTTTGTTTTCTTATCTCATTAGGTATAACTGTTTGATATTTTTTTCCTACTTTTGATTGATAAATCATACAATTTTTCCTCCTTTCATACCTATATTTTTATTATAAGTTAAATATAATAAGTTTTCAATATTTTTGACAGGGGATTTTGAGATGACAGGGGACGGTTCTTTGTCACACTGTAAAAAGCATTGGAAACATGGGGCTAATTCCTTTTGTTTCCCCTTTGTTTCAAGCCTGCTTGCATTTGTCGAGTCGAGCAGGTTTTTTCTTTTGTTATTCAAAGAAATGGAAAACAGAGGCAAAGGCTGTTCACCTATTCTCATTTATTAAGGAACTGGAATGTCACGCTTTGAAGATGAAGTTACTGCAAAGGGAGGACGTTAGGGACAGTGATGGTGGCGGTGGGATGTGCTGATCTGACTGGACTGGAGCAGAATTGCCCCTGTTGCGCCGGCGAATAAAACAAATTAAAGAAGTAATACAACCAGATGCAGGAAAATGAGAAAATAAATTGATTAAAGGTAAATTTTCTATGTTATAATAAAAATGAGTATATAATAGAGGATGTGTTGTATTTGAATAAAAAAGAACTGATATCATATTGGGTAGAAACAGCAAAACGTGATTATAACACAATGTTAAATTTATATCGGAGTAGAGATTACCACTGGAGTCTTTTTATGGGGCATTTAGTGATAGAAAAACTCTTAAAAGCCATATATGTTCAAAATATTGACAAAAATCCCCCAAAAACACATGACCTGCTGAGGCTTGCCGATGAATGTAAAATAAAAACAACCGAGGAACAAAAAGATTTACTTGATTTGATTACTACATTTAATATAAGTGCAAGATATCCGGATTACAAACAAAACTTTTATAAAAAATGTACATACGATTTTACTACTAAAAACATTAAGAAAATAGAGGAGTTGAAAAAATGGCTAATGTCGATGTTAAAGCAGAAATAGAGAATATTGTAAAAAAATATGCCGAAATATTATTGAAGGAAATGAATGTAGAAGGCGTATATTTGTTTGGCTCATATGCAAACGGAAATTACTCAAAAGATAGTGATATAGATGTGGCTGTAATTGCGGAGGAATTTACGGGAGATATTGTAGAGGATACTTTTAGACTAATGAAACTTAGAAGAAAAGTTGATAATAGAATAGAACCGCATCCCATAAAAAAAAGCGATATTAATAATCCTTTTGTTCAAGAAATATTAAAGAAAGGTTTAAAAATAATTTGAAACACAAAAAAATGTGCCAGGCACGACAATTTAAATATTCTGAAAAATATACAGCCAGCAGCAGTCACTGCCTTTGTGACATGACATGTGACATGACAGAGGACGGTTCTTTGTCACTATAAAAAACATGGGAAACATAGGGATGGTTCCTTTTGTTTCAATTTTGTTTCAAGCCTGCTTGCATTTGTCGAGCAGGTTTTTTCTTTTGTTATTCAAAGAAAGGGAAAACAGAGGCAAAGGCTGTTCACCTATTCTCATTTATTAAGGAACTGGAATGTCACGCTTGAAACACGCTTGAAACAAAAGGGACGGTTCTTTTTGTTTCCTTTTTGTTTCGTTCTTTTTGTTTCGCCCAATTTTAATTTCAAGAAACTAGCGGGTATAACCCTGTTTTTTATTTACTATTAAAGGAAATTAAAAGGAAATATAGAAGATAAAAATGAAAACAAAAAACAAAAGGTGAAAAAGATGCCGAGAAGACCGAGGATAAAAAGTGAAGATGCAATTTATCATATAATTCAGAGAGGTAATGAGAGGAAAATAATATTTAGGGGAGAAGAAGACAAAACAAGATTTTTGAATACGCTGAAATTGAAAAAAGACAAGTATGGATTTGAAGTATACTGCTACTGTTTAATGAACAACCACATTCATTTATTAATAGGGTCAAAAGGTACAGATGTATCAGAATGTATGAAGAGCATAAGCGTTAGCTATGTAATGTATTTCAATAAAAAATATGGAAGAATTGGCCATTTGTTTCAAGGAAGGTTTAAGAGTGAAATTGTAGATACTGACAAATATTTTTTACAGGCCAGCA
>DFNM01000085.1 GCA_002376045.1 Firmicutes bacterium UBA3567 | reverse complement strand
TTTACACCTCAGGGAGGTAGGGTAACGTTGAAAGCAAGGGAGGAAGAAAAACAGGTTATAGTGGAAGTGATTGATACTGGTGAAGGCATACCCGCTGTAGAGCTTCCATACATCTGGGACCGGTTTTACAAAGTTGATAAAGCCAGGACGAGGAAAAAAACCGGTGGAACCGGCTTGGGTCTTTCCATTGTTAAAAGCATAATAGAGGCTTTTGGAGGTAGGGTATTTGTTGAAAGCGAAATCGGGAAAGGGTCGGTCTTTGGTTTTGCTATACCAAAGGGAGTGTAACCCACCCTCCATAAGGTCTTTCTTCTGTAGTCACATTTTAATAGTGATGAATATATTAATATTGTAAAAAATATTAGGTAAATTGGAGGGGTGCAAATGTACAGGATTCCGATCAATGAAACTGAGGTGGAAATAATTGAAGCCCTCAAGCCGTTCCTTGAACCTAAAAGCCAGAAGGTTATCGACAAATTTCTAACCTTTTTAAATATTTTCAACGGTTCTACAGGGAGGCTGCTCAATGAAAATGCTCTATCAAGGTTTTTGGCTTTAATGGAAGGGGAATCACTGGATGAGGAGATAATGACAGTAAAAACCAGTAGCAAAGCAAAAGAAATTATTGATCTTATTGAAGCCGTTCTGAAGTTTACTGGATATTATGATGTGATGGTTAATCCCCAAAAAACCGAGAATGCGAAAAACACTACTACATCTGAAGACCAGTAGTTCTAAGGGTTTAGATTTAAGGGTGGCAGCGTATGAACTGTCACCTTGTTATTTGTACACAAAAAAGGGCGGCTTAAATTGCCGCCTTCAATTATTAACTTCTATTTATGGTAATAGAAGCCGCCCCCAAGCACCAGAAGGATAAGGATCAGAAAGATTAGAAAGGCTTGTGTGTACCAATATGGATACTTACCCGACATTAAACTCCCTCCTTTTTTGAGTTAATATATATTATGGAAATAACCTAGAAAATGTTACTGATATGTAGAAGGGTGGTTAATATAACCACCCAGTTTAGAATCAATTAAATTTGTTATGCATCATATCCGTAATAAAATCCTGAACCCAATATCAACAGAATCAGAATCAAGAATACCAGGAACGGTCCATCCCAAAAACCTTTATAGTAGCCTGGCATTTCTTAACCCCCTTTTTGAGTTGTTGTGTCAGGTATATGAATATGCTTATCGGATTTTTTGATTTTTCTACTTTATTATATGCAATACTTGATGCGATAGTTACACAAGGTGGTAGCCTGAATACTACCACCTTGTTCGGGATATATTATTTCTCATAGTAGCCGTAGCCGAAGCCGGAACCCAATACCAGGAGTATCAGGATCAGGAAAACCAAGAACGGCCCTCTAAAGAAGCCATAGTAACTACCAGACATTTGGTTAAACCCCCTTTGGATTTTCTACTTTATTAATATGCAGAAAGGTTTGAAACAGTTACATATTCACTTCTCGCATCCGTAATAAAATCCTGAACCGAGTATCAGCAGAATGAGGATCAGGAAAATCAGGAAGGGGCCTCTGAAGAAATAGGGGTATTCATATGTTTCTTCCATAAAATTCTACCTCCTTTTTTATTGCTAATTTATAATATGGAATTACGAATCAAATTGTTACAAAACAGAATCTTTTAAAACTTCAAAAACAAGAGTGGTAGATTTGTTTCTACCACTTCTAACATTATTCCTGTATGTCCTTTATTTTAAAAATCATTTAACCTCATTATGCTTGCTATGGCGTTTCCAAAAGATAATATGAGAAGGATTTGTATTAAAAACAAAATAAAAGGATTGAAGCTGTAACGGGGAGCTGAACCGTTATTATCACCGTTTTTGTATGGATAGCCTGGCAAAGGGGTCACCTCCTGCAAACAAAAGATAAAAATATTCTAATTTTATTATTTATTATATGTGGTGGCGAGTAAAAAGTTAACCAGCATCTATTTAACTACTAAGAACAACTAACTTTTTAATCTTAATTTTATTGTTTTATAAAAAGATACGAAAAAAAAGATTTGCTATATATTAATATTGTAAAGCAGGCTTATTACATTATGTTATGAGAGGAATCTGCTATGAGTTTAGACAAAATAAAAAAAATTTTAGGAAAGGACCTATTTTCCAAGGCATACTATAAAAAGGAAATAACAATTACTGACCTGTTGTTGATACAGTTTTTGTTGATTAAGGCTAATATCGATTATGATGTTACATTTACAAGCAAGACTCCCAGAATTCTGGCAAACATACAGTTAACTTTATACTTTGATCCCAATTTCCAGATTTCTGTAACAATAACCTTCTGCGAATAAGAATCGGAAAATTTATTGTGTTTTTTGTGTTTGTACATATTGATTATCCCCTGACTATAGTTTTACCGTATTAACCAGAGGTTGGAGAACCTCTGGTTTTTTACTTTAAAAGGGAATTTACCCCAATGCCCGGTTAGCCTGTATCCACACCGGGCAATGAGGCAGTCAAAGCCGCCGTAAAGCACCCCTAGGGGTTGCCTTGACTGCCGAAGCTGACCGGTGTAAAATTTTTCAAGCCGGGCAAGGCTATCTAACCAATCCATGTATTTCTCTAGATAAAGTTTTTAGATATATTAGCTTAACCCTTAA
>DFNM01000250.1 GCA_002376045.1 Firmicutes bacterium UBA3567 | reverse complement strand
CCAGGTGGTATATAACCTCTGGCAAGATTTCCAGCATCTCTTCTTCATCATATATATATTCATGATGAGTGGAACCCAAATAATTCGCAACTTTTCTTGCTTTGGGAACATCATTGCTGTGTTTGACACCCACTGAGAAGGTTTCTAAATTATCTGATACTTCTGCAGCTGCAGCTGCTACTACACTGCTGTCTATACCACCACTTAAATACACTCCCAGTTTCTTTCCTTCTCTATATCGCTTGTCTGCAGCATTGACCAGCAGATCATGGACTTTCTGTATAGCTTCATTAAGTTCAACTTTTTCCTCTTCGCTCATTTCAGGCATTTGGTAGTATTTAACAAAGCCTTTTTGAAAATGGTAGTAATGACCAGGGGGGAAGGGTTTGATTTCTGAGCTTGTGTGAACCAGAGCTTTGATTTCTGAGGCAAAGTAAATACAATCTTCTCCTTCTACATAATACAGGGGTTTTAAACCTACCGGATCTCTAGCTGCAATGATATCTTCCCCATCACTTATTATGAAGGTAAAGCAACCATCCAATTCGTTGAAGGATTCTGTCCCAAGTTCAAAGAAGCTATCAAGAATCACTTCGGGTGATGCTCGGTTTTCATTATATACCGCCCCATCAACAACAATTGTAGTCCCATCCTTTTTAAAATAACCACCTGCTTCTTCCTTTAAGGCTGTATTACCCAAGGAAACTTTTTTAAAATCGAATACTTTTTGGACTTCAGGTCCTCGATGCTTCAATTTGTCAAGCATCTTTTCCACCTGTTTACCATCTTTAACCTGGTAAACTCCAGCTATACCACTCATTTTATTAAGTTTAATCACCTCCGCTTGATTTTTTGCTGTTTTTTTCCATAGGCTGGTACACCTGTTATTATAACATAAATTTTTCATATGTCAAAAAAGATGAATTAAACAGCCTAATTTAGCTGCAAGCAATACACATTATAACTTTTCACCATTTAATTTTTATTTCTGATAGATTTTGATGTATTCAAAAAAATATTAAATTAAAAACCTCCTGGAATAAACTTATGTTCGTTTCAGGAGGTTTGATTTCCTAGATTTGTGAATTCTAAAAAAGTGTCTGCAATAAAACAATTTTTTCGTTCTTAAGTAGGGTATAATTTATAATACTGGGTCTGCATTTTTTGTTCGCCTTTCCTATAATACAAAGCCCCTCATACAGTTGAGCTTGTGCTTTTAATGAGAAATACTCTCTTTTATTATAACAAAAAGTAGCAAGGAATGATCCTTACTACTTTTATACATCAGCATTGATTTAACTAAACAGAGGAGCAAATACCAGAGAAACAATGGTCATAAGCTTTATAAGGATGTTTAAAGAAGGTCCAGATGTATCTTTAAAAGGATCCCCTACCGTATCACCAACGACAGCAGCAGCATGGGTTGGAGTTCCTTTACCACCCAGGTTTCCTTCCTCTATATACTTTTTAGCATTATCCCACGCTCCACCGGCATTAGCCATTTGAATGGCAAGCAACACTCCCGTAACAAGGGTTCCCGCTAATAAACCCCCAAGGGCTTCTTTACCAAGTATTAGACCAATAGCAAGAGGTGCAATCACCGCTAAAAGTCCCGGTAAAATCATCTCTTTTAATGCAGCAACCGTGCTGATATCCACACATCTTTTGTAATCAGGCTTCGCCTTCCCTTCCATAATACCGGGTATTTCTTTAAACTGTCTTCTTACTTCCTCTATCATGGAATAAGCTGCTTTACCCACAGCTTCCATTGTTATAGCAGAGAACAGGTACGGCAGCATACCGCCGATAAACATCCCAATAATTACTTTGGCATTTAAAATGTTAATTCCTTCTGCCTGAAGTCCAACGGCAGTTGCATACGCTGAAAACAGCGAAAGAGCTGTTAATGCTGCTGAACCAATGGCAAAACCTTTACCAATAGCTGCTGTCGTGTTTCCAACGGCATCGAGTTTATCAGTGACTTTTCGAACTTCAGGATCCAGCTCTGCCATTTCCGCAATTCCTCCAGCATTGTCTGCAATAGGACCATATGCATCAACGGCAACAGTCATCCCGGTAGTTGAAAGCATACCTACAGCCGCTAGAGCAATACCATAAAGGCCAGCAAACTCGTATGCAACAAAGATAGCTACTGCAATAACTAATATCGGAAAAGCTGTGCTCTTCATTCCTACAGCAAGTCCACTAATTATGTTAGTAGCGGGGCCTGTTTGAGATGCCTTGGCAATGTTTTGAACCGGAAGGTTATCCCCTGATGTATAATACTCCGTAAGAAGACCTATAACTATTCCGGCGATAATACCTGAAGAAGTTGCCCAGAAAGCTCCAAGCTCTCCCAGCATGTACCTGCTTAAAACAAATGCTGCAATAACAACAAGCAGAGCACTGGAAAATGTTCCTGCCTTTAATGCAGAATGGGGATTTGATTTTTCATCGGTTCTCACAAACAAAGTACCTATGATAGAAGCAAGGATACCCAGAGCCGCTAAAATCACAGGAAAAGCTATCCCCCTCAAACCGTAAACCTGTCCGGTATTTACACTGACAGCAACAGCACCTATAGCCATAGCTGCTATAATAGAACCCACATAGGATTCAAAAAGGTCTGCACCCATACCGGCTACATCACCAACATTATCTCCTACATTGTCTGCTATAACCGCCGGGTTTCTGGGGTCATCTTCGGGGATACCTGCTTCTACTTTTCCTACAAGGTCTGCCCCTACATCAGCAGCTTTTGTGTAGATGCCGCCTCCCACACGGGCAAAAAGCGCAATAGAACTTGCTCCAAGGGCAAAACCGTTTATTACCTTGAAACTCTCAACATTCTCGGGATTTCCGAAAAGGTAATACAGAATTCCCAGTCCAAGAAGACCCAAACCAACAACTGACATTCCCATTACTGCTCCACCAGAAAAAGCTATTCCCAGAGCTTTATTCTGGCCCTCTCGAGCAGCATTGGCTGTCCTAACATTAGCTCGGGTTGCAACATTCATTCCTATGTAACCGGCTAAAACAGAACATATTGAACCCACCATATAACTGATAGCTGTAGGAAGGTTTATTTTCCAGGCTAATAATAAAAATAATACTATTATAAATATAACAAGGCTTCTGTATTCTCTGTGCAAAAAAGCCATTGCACCTTCATGAATGGCATCTGATAACTCCTTCATTCGTTCTGTTCCAACAGGATTCCTATTGATTTTGCCTGTTAAATAAAATGCAAACACAAGGGCAATAATTCCCATAACGGGTGCTAAGAAAATGTAGCTCTCCATTTCTTATAGCCTCCTTCAGGGTGTGTATTTTTGAACACTTCAACACAAGGGATTGAAGTGTAATACCTGCA
Organism: Firmicutes bacterium UBA3567; assembly: GCA_002376045.1. Classification (GTDB taxonomy): domain Bacteria; phylum Bacillota; class Thermosediminibacteria; order Koleobacterales; family UBA3567; genus UBA3567. The sequence goes on along the minus strand of DFNM01000250.1, from coordinate 9,921 downwards.
TTTTATAATAAGGCCAATGCTATTGATGTAAATATAAACAGCACAGCACAAGCAACCGTCAGTTTGGATAGCAAAGAATCTATTCCCTTTTTCTTCCCAAAGAAAGTTTCAGCACCACCTGCAATTGTCCCCGAAAGACCTGCACTTTTACCGGATTGCAGCAGAACTGATGCAATAAGGCCAAAACAGAATATAATATGCAGTATTCTAACGATGGTTAACAGCATGGTTACACCTCCCAATAACTTTTCAACAAAGATATTTTAACACAGTTAATATCAAAAAACAACAAAAAGGGGGTAGTTTTTGACCTACCCGCCCTATTATTTAAAGTATTATCAGTTTTATCGTATTCCTATGTTATAAATAGAATTGATTCCAAGAAATTCACCGGTATTCCCAAGATACTCCTCTATTCTCAGCAGTTGATTGTATTTGCAAACTCTATCTGTCCTTGAAGGAGCTCCTGTTTTAATTTGACCTGTATTAAGTGCAACAACGAGGTCAGCTATGGTGGTGTCTTCAGTTTCCCCAGATCTGTGAGAAATTACTGAGGTGTAGCCAGCTCTTTCAGCCATCTTGACAGCATTAACGGTCTCTGTTAAAGTTCCTATCTGATTAACTTTTATCAAAATAGAATTGGCAACTCCCATTGATATGCCTTTTTCCAGCCTTTCAGTGTTGGTAACAAAGATATCATCACCAACCAGCTGGACCCTGTTTCCAAGTTCTTTCGTTAATCCAACCCAGCCTTCCCAATCCTCCTCTGCCAGTCCATCTTCTATAGAAAGGATGGGATACTTTTCTACCAGTTCTTTGTAGTAGCCGATCATTTCTACGGCAGTTCTCTCTATGTTCTCACCCTTGAAATAGTACTTGCCGTTTGCAAACAATTCCGTTGCTGCAACATCTAGAGCTATGAAAACATCTCGCCCCGGTGTATACCCCGCTTCTTCAATAGCCTGAAGTATAACCTGGATAGCTTCTTCATTTGATTTTAAATCGGGTGCAAATCCACCTTCATCACCAACAGCGGTGGAATATCCTTTCGCTTTCAATACCGATTTTAATGTGTGGAAGACCTCTGTTCCTATTCTCAAGGCTTCAGCGAAACTGTGGCCTCCTGTAGGCATGATCATAAATTCTTGGATATCCACATTGTTATCAGCATGCTTTCCGCCATTCAAAATATTCATCATAGGAACAGGCAAAACTCTGGCATCAAAACCACCTATGTAATTGAATAGAGCTATTCCCAGATCCTGGGCAGCAGCTTTTGCGCAGGCCAGGGATACACCCAGTATGGCATTGGCTCCCAGTTTTGATTTGTTCGGTGTGCCGTCCAGTTCAATAAGGGTTTGGTCAATTCCCACCTGATCCGTTATCTCCATACCTATTATCTCTTTGTTTATAACGGAATTGACATTTTCCACTGCTTTCAAGACACTTTTACCCTTATAGATTTTTTCATTTCCATCCCGTAATTCTACTGCTTCAAAGGCTCCAGTCGAAGCTCCTGAAGGCACTGCTGCTCTACCGACAACACCATTTTCTAATGTTACTTCCACTTCAATTGTAGGATTTCCCCTTGAATCAAGTATCTGTCTTGCATAAACATCGGAAATGGCTGTCATTTTTTATCCCTCCTGTGTTTTTTTATTTTACAATCAGGCTCTCACCTGTCATAGAATCAGGCTTTTCTATTCCCATAAGGTGTAACATAGTGGGAGCAATATCACACAACCTTCCGTCCCTTACCTTTTTAAATCTGGAATTTATAAGCAGGAAGGGAACGGGATTGGTGGTGTGGGCGGTATGAGGTTCACCGGTTTCATAATTTAACATCTGTTCACAGTTACCATGGTCTGAGGTTATTAAAACCACTGCATCCTGTTTGAGCAGGGTATTCACCACCTTTCCTATACACTCATCCACGGCCTCTACCGCTTTTACAGCAGCTTCGAAATTCCCTGTATGCCCCACCATATCGGGGTTTGCATAGTTAAGGATAAAACAGTGGTATTTGTTTTTTTGAATTTCCTTTACAGCCCTCTCTGTCACTTCGTATGCACTCATTTCAGGTTTCTGGTCGTATGTTGCAACTTTGGGAGAAGGAATTAGTATTCTTTCTTCCCCCGGGAAAGCCTTTTCATCACCACCATTAAAGAAAAAGGTAACATGAGCATATTTTTCTGTTTCTGCCAGCCTCATCTGTTCAAGACCCTGCTGGCTTATAATTTCACCGAAAATATCCTTTAGCTTAACAGGTTTATATGCTACCTGAACGTTTTTAATATCCTCATCATAAAGGGTCATACACACAAAAAATGTCTTGGGATTAACCTCCCTTTCAAAACCTTTAAAATCCCTGTCGACAAAAGCTCTTGTCAGCTGTCTTGCCCGGTCAGGCCGGAAGTTGAAGAAAATGATGGAATCTCCATGAGACACCCGGGTGACCGGTTTGTTGTCCTGAGTTACCAGCACGGTAGGTTTAACAAATTCGTCCGTTTCTCCCCGTTCATATGCCTTATTAACTGCTTCCTCCGGAGTAAAGGCTTTAATTCCTTTACCTATAACAATGGCTTCGTAAGCTTTTTGTGTCCTGTCCCACCGTTTATCCCTGTCCATTGCATAATATCTTCCTGTCACTGTTGCTATTTTCCCAACGCCTGTCTCTTCTATCTTGTGCTGCAGCTGTTTTATGTGCTTTTGGGCTATTTTGGGGGGAACATCCCTGCCATCCAGGAACACGTGAATAAAAATATTGTTCAATTCCCTTCTTTTTGCCAATTCCAGCAGGGCATAAAGATGATGAATATGACTGTGCACTCCTCCATCTGAGAGCAGTCCCATTATATGAAGGGAAGTTTTGTTTGCTTTAGCCTGTTCTACAGCTTTCACCAAAACTTTATTTTCGAAAAAGCTTCCATCCTCTATAACCCTGTTTATTCGGGTATAATCCTGGTAAACAATTCTCCCTGCACCTATGTTCAGGTGTCCCACCTCTGAATTGCCCATCTGCCCTTCAGGAAGACCTACATCCATCCCACTCGCTTTAAGTTGAGAAGATGGATAACTACGAAACAATCTGTCAAGATTGCTTGTTCTGGCATTATAAACAGCATTCCCCTTCTGGCGTTCATTTATACCCCACCCGTCCAGGATAATTAAAGCAATTGGTGTGTTAGTTTTTATCATCTGATATTGTCTCCCCTCTTGTTATCTATCATACGTAATGATTTTGTAAAAGCTTTCTGCCTGAAGGCTCGCTCCTCCCACCAGAGCACCGTCAATTTCCGGCATCTCCATGAATTCCCTGATGTTGTCCGGTTTTACACTTCCACCATACTGAATCCTGATTTCACCAGCGATGTTTGCATCGAAAACATCTTCCAGGGTTTTTCTAATCATTGCAATAACTCTATTGGCTTCATCCGAATCCGCCGATCTACCAGTTCCTATAGCCCATATGGGTTCATACGCTATAACCAGGTCTTCTGCCTGATCCTTTTCCACACCTTCTACGGCTTTTTTAACCTGGCCAGATACAAAGACCTCTGTTTCTCCACGATCTCGCTGGTCGATGTTTTCTCCCACACAAATGATGGGTTTCAGCCCATGAATTAGAGCTGAAAGCACTTTTTGATTTACCATGGCATCATCTTCACAAAAATAATTCCTGCGTTCAGAATGGCCAATGATGACGTACTCACAACCTATTTCTTTAAGCATCACAGGAGAGATCTCACCGGTATAGGCGCCACTCTTTTCCCAGTGCATGTTTTGGGCTCCCAGCTTGATATTACTCCCTTTCAACTCTTTGGCCACTTCAGATAGTGAAACAAAAGGTGGACACACCACAACCTCTACATTCTGAGGAATGCTCCCGGCTTTTTTGATTTCCCTCACCAGGGCAACAGCTTCAGATACTCTCTTGTTCATCTTCCAGTTTCCTGCTATTACGGGTTTTCTCAATTTCATTCCCCCCTTTTTTATTCTTTATCATCCAGGGCTTTTATAGCAGGAAGTTCCTTGCCTTCTAGAAACATCAAAGAGGCGCCTCCTCCAGTTGAAACATGGGTCATCTGGTCAGCAATACCAAGTTTTTCAACAGCCGCTGCCGAATCTCCTCCTCCAATTATAGTTGTCGCGTTACTCCTTGCTATGGCTTCAGCAACTTGTTTGGTGCCATTTGCAAAAGCTTGTATCTCAAACACTCCCATGGGACCATTCCAGAGCACTGTCTTGGATTGATTAATATATTTTACAAATTCCTCAACGGTTTTTTCACCAATATCGACTCCCATTAAAGCATTTGGTATCTGGGAAACATCTACAGTTTTGTGTTCAGCATCAGCACTGATTCTGTCTGCTACAACAACATCCCGGGGCAAAACTATGTTCGTATTTAGTTTCTTCCCTTTCTCAAGAAAGCCTCTAGCCATATCTATTTTATCTTCCTCAAGGAGAGATTTTCCAACCTCATATCCTAAAGCTTTAAGGAAAGTAAATGCCATTCCTCCTCCAATTAATAGATTATCAGCTTTTTCCAGCAAATTCTCAATAACTCCTATCTTATCCTTTACCTTTGCTCCACCCAATACAACTGTGAAAGGCTTCTCAGGGTTCTGTATGACTTTTCCCATAGTTGTTATTTCCTTTTCAAGAAGAAAACCCGCAGCTGAAGGCAGAATCTCAGCAACTCCTACAGTAGAAGCATGAGCCCGGTGGGCTGCACCAAAAGCGTCATTCACATAAAGATCAGCCAATTTTGCAAGGGCTTTTGCAAACTCCGGATCATTTTTCGTCTCTCCTGGATGAAATCTAACATTTTCTAATAGAAGAACATTTCTGTTTTTCATCCGGGATACGGCTTTCTCGGGTTCTTCACCTATGCAGTCATCTGTTTTGATAACTTTACGATTCAAAAGCTCTGACAGTCTTTGTGCTACAGGATTCAATCTTAATTTTTCCACAACCTTCCCCTTGGGCCTGCCCAGGTGGGAAACGAGAATTACTTTGGCTCCCCTTTCTATCAAATAGTTTATTGTAGGTATTGCTGCTTTAATTCTGGTATCATCGGTTATTTTACCTGATTCATCCAGAGGCACATTGAAATCTACTCTAACCAACACCCTTTTCCCTTCAACATCTAAATCTTTAACACTTCTCTTGTTCATCCATACCCCTCCTTAAATACATGATGATTTTTTCGGCTGCCCCTTCATCTGTAATTAAAACATCATTAAAGTATCTGGTTACTGAAATTATCGCCAGAGCTTTCCTGGATCCACCTGCCACAGTTATTACTGTTCTCATGTTTTTGATATCCTTTAAATCAAGACCAATACTTGACGTTTCATACACAATATTGCCTTTTTCATCAAAATAATACCCCAGGGTTTCTGAAACCGCCTTGTTTTTCTCGAGTTGAGCGATTTCCTCAGCACTCAACCCTCGACGTTTTGCCATTTTCTTTGCTGCCCCTATTCCATGAAGCAGAATGTTGGCTGATTTGATCATCTGTATAACATTTTTTATCTTGTTATCTTTCACAACCCTTTCCATTGTGTGTCTATCCAATGTATCAGGAATATGCAGCAGTTTATATCTGCCTCCGAGTTTTTGGGCAAGTCGGGCAGCAATGGTATCGGCTTGAATATCTACCTTTTCTCCCAGAGCTCCCCTGCCCGGAACCACCAGCACATCCACAGGACAGCTTACAGGCTCCATGGATTTTGCAATTTCTGCCATAGTGGTCCCTCCCGTGATGGCTACAACATCTCCGTTTTTGACTCTGCTTAAAAAATACTGAGCTCCAGCTTTACCCATCTGTTTTTTAACTAAAGGATCTTTATCGGAGTCTCCCGGCATTATTATCACGTCTTTAAAGCCAAAGGCTTTTTTAATGATATCTGAAGCACGTTGTAAACCCTTTAAATCTACAACGAATTTTTCTAGTTCTTGAATAATTCCTTTTCCTTCAGGGGTTAGCTGCATACCCCACTTGCCAATTTCTATTAAGTCCTGTTCTTCAAGCAGCTTTATTTCCCTTCTCAATGGCCTCTCATTAACTTCAAGTTTATTAGACAAACGTCTTCTTCCTATGGGTTGTGAATAGTTTATTTCCCTTAAAATTAAATACCTTAAATAAATTCTATCTATCAATTCAGGTGTTATTTTTTTTAACAGTTCTACCACATCAGTCATATTTTTTCCCCTTGATACTGGTTTGTGTTTGTTTTGAAAGATTAAAGCAGCCCCAATGGGCCACTTTTTGATTAAAGACCTTTTTCCCAAATATATTTTACTAAATCCATCACCCTGCATGAATATCCCCATTCATTATCATACCAGGAAATAACTTTAACCATGTTGTTTTCTATGCACATGGTCAATTCACCATCAACTATTGAAGACAACGAATTGCCTTTGTAATCCATGGAAACCAACGATTCTTCGCTGTAACCAAGGATTCCTTTGAGTTCGTTTTCTGAGGCCTTTTTAAGAGCCGCATTTACTACGTCTTCTGTTACATCCTGCTCAAGTTCGGCAACAAAATCTACAAGGGAAACCGTTGGTGTAGGCACCCTTAATGCCATACCATTTAGTTTGCCTTTAAGCTCAGGTAAAACAAGTTCAACAGCTTTAGCTGCCCCTGTAGTAGTGGGAATAATGTTAAGTGCCGCTGCCCTCGCCCGTCTTATATCTTTATGAGGCAAATCGAGAATCCGCTGGTCATTGGTATAGGAATGAACCGTTGTCATAAGTCCCTTCCTTATACCGAACTCATCATTTAGAACCTTTGCAACAGGGGCCAGGCAGTTAGTAGTGCATGAAGCATTTGATATAATGTGATGCTTTTCCGGATCATACTTTTGCTCATTTACACCTAGAACAATTGTTATGTCTTCATTTTTGGCCGGAGCGCTGATAATAACTTTTTTGGCACCCGCATCCAGGTGTTTTGCAGCAGAATCCCTGTTTCTAAAGATGCCTGTTGATTCTATAACTATGTCTACCCCCAGTTCCTTCCATGGCAAAACAGCAGGGTCTTTCTCAGAAGTAACTCTGATTTTTTTGCCATTTACTGTTATGTAACCCTTTTCTGCCTCTATCTCTGCTTCAAACTTACCGAACACAGAATCATACTTTAATAAATGAGCTAAAGTTTCGGTGTCATAAAGGTCATTTATCCCAACAACTTCAATATCAGGGTGGTACAAAACCCCAGCCTTAAAAGCATTCCTACCTATTCTACCAAAACCATTGATACCAACTTTTACTGCCATGCATATACCTCCTTAAATAAGTTATACAAAAATTTACCTATCCCCTTTTCGGGATTAAAAACAGTTTCGGCCTCAAAAGTCTCGATTTTAATATGCCCAGATTAAATCCTTTTAAAATTGAATACTTCTTAGGCTCTGTTAATAGGTGCTTTATCACCTCCTTATTAATTTATCCCTAAACAACCCTCCTTATTACACGCCTTGATTTTTATTGACATGGCTGCAGTTTTTGTTCTGCAACTTTTCGTTATTAAACCTGACGCTACCAAGGCTGGCAATTTTGGCCCGGCTCCCAGATTGGCTGACCAGGCTACCGTCAAACTCCGGTGGACTTCTTGCCCAGTTCCGCATCAATGTGTCAAAGAGCGACCTTAGACTCAGAGGTGAAGCATGAAAAATGCTCAAAATTTTTATCCTTCACGGTTTTATGCAGAAAATACAGCGAAAAGTTTTTGCTTCACTATTCCTGAAGCTTTGATAGCTCTACATTTTGAAATTCATGCTTCAGCTCTGCCTCAGACTGACCTCGAACCCACCTTCACCTTCGACTTTGCTAACCCAGGTTAGCCCTTTGAATCAAACCGTTGTACCAGTAGCATTAACGTATATTTTCTTTCTTGCTTATGGTACACAACTGTATGGCACTCAACCTGGTATTTACCTGTTGAGTTAAATTTGAAAATGGTGTATCGTTATGCAGGAGTATTGTTGTTACACGTAAAACGCACATCGAGTTGAGTGCCGGGCAAAAACCTATAACGTTCCTATCTTTTGATTAAGTTCAACCTCTTTAGTGCCTATTTGACGTCTGTAAGTTCAATGAATAATGCTAAATTAACGGGATAGTCATATTTATTAATTCAATTTGCTGGTCTTATTTTGACCCATATATTTAATATTTGCCCCATGTCGGCCAAAAAAATATAATCAATCTAATTTGCTATTTCTATATAAAAAATCAAATTCCTCCCTTAAAAATCATTTTTTAATATCTTTTTCTTTTTATAGATGGCAGGATTTTCATTTCATCTCTGTATTTGGCTACTGTCCTCCTCGATATCCTGATTCCTTTCTGTTTTAATATATCGGCAATTTTTTGGTCACTGTAAGGTTTCTTGGGGTTTTCCATTTCAATAATTTCTTTAATCATGCTCTTTACCGTTTTGGAAGATGTGGCAGGACCATCGGTGGTATTAATACCGCTATTGAAAAAATACTTCAATTCAAATATGCCTCTTGGGGTTTGCACATACTTGCCATTGGTAGCTCTGCTCACAGTGGATTCGTGAACCCCTATCTTATCAGCGATATCTCTAAGATTCAAAGGCTTTAAATACTTAACCCCTTTATCAAAAAATTCTCTTTGAGCTTCAACAATAGAAGAAACCACCTTATACATCGTCATTCTTCGCTGTTCTATGCTTTTTATAAGCCAAAGAGCTGATTCAAGCCTGTTAGATAGAAATTTGTAAATGAGTGATTCCTTTGTTTCTCTTGTCAACAAATTCCTGTAGAAGTTATTTATTGACAATCTCGGAACGGTGGTATCTTTAATAATAACAACATACTCGTCTCCCACCTTCTCCACTACAGCATCTGCCGAAATATACTGGGTATCATCAGAATCCCTGAAGTTTCGACCGGGTTTGGGTTCCAGGGTCTTAATGATATCTTTAATTTCTTGAACCTCTTTTAAAGTAATCCCCAGTTCTTCAGAAATCCTATTGAACCTGGCATCAGCCAGATCATTCAGGTAGTGCCTTACTACTTTCTCCAAATGAGGATGCTTTAATCCTTTTTGCTTTATTTGAATCAACAGACATTCCGTTAAATCCCTTGCCCCTACACCAGCAGGTTCAAAGCTCTGAATGATTTTTAAAACATTCAAAACCTCTTCAATGGAACATTGCAGGAGTTTGGCAATTTCTTCGCACGAAATTCTCAAATAACCATTTTTATCAAGATTACCTATGATGTATTCCCCTATTTTTTGATCTTTTTTTGACATGGTGGAGAGGTGAAGCTGAAACATTAAATGTTCGTGGAGAGTAGGTTCTTTGCTCACGAATTTTTCGTAAGAAAAATCATTTTCATCACCACAACTACCCCTGAACCCTTTCACATATCCAAAATCATTAACTTTTTGAAAATACTCTTCCCAATCAATTTCATCAACAGGGTTTTCCCTTTCTTCTACGGGTTCACCAAATTGTTCTTCACTATTATTCATTTCCAGCACCGGATTATTAAGAACGGCCTGTTCTATATATTCTGACAATTCAATAGAAGACAATTGTAAAATTTTTATTGCCTGACGCAGCTCAGGAGTCATAATAAGTTTCTGCGTCTGCTCAAGGGTTAACCCGTAGTTCATTCTCATAATGGTTTCCACCCCTCCCAGTGTTTTAACCCCTATAGTTAATATATTCAAATTTTTTGAAAAATTACATTGTCTTGAATTTGTTTTGTTATCTACACTGAAAATAACTCATCTACCGAGCTGACCATTCCGGCTTGGCTCCGGTGATTCTTGCAGGCCACCCGACACTCAATTCAGTAGAGCAAAGCTGCAAACATCATATGTTCCCCTAAAGTAGTCTGGTCGCTTCTACTTGCGATAACACCGCAC
>DFNM01000224.1 GCA_002376045.1 Firmicutes bacterium UBA3567 | reverse complement strand
CCCTCCTTCAGTTTATATAATAATTGTTCAGCGGTTCCCAGATGCATCAGCACTACCGGTCTTGGTTTGCCGTTAACTCTTTTAGACTCGACAATCTGCCAGTATGTATACTTGCCAACTTTTTGTTTTCTAATAGTAGCCATATTTAGTTTATACTATATTTTATAATACTTGTCAATACCTACAATTTATACCAATATTTTTAGTCTATACGCATAATCGGTTGTAATTGTTGTAAAACAAGGGTTTATTGGATTTGCTTAGTAAAGTCACGCTAGTTTAGTATTGTCTTTTTCCAAAATGTATGTTTTCAGGGTAGGGTAGTTAAGCCTTCAACACCTGTTACGGCAGCATCTTTTCTTTCTTTATAAATACCAGAACCTTCAGCAGCAATACTCCTGGCATCATGGTATACACACATATTGCTTTTAGCTGGAGTAATGAATATCATTCCCATCTAATCTATGGCAAAGAAATCCTGACCATCAAGAAAACCTCGGTTCCTCTTTACCGTTGATTTTTTTAGTTCTCTTTGCTCTGCCACACCCCTTATATTTTTCTGTTGTTTCAAGGTCTGACCCATCCAACATAGCAGTAATCTCTTCTGGGAAAACACCAAACCTGGCAAGAGCCTGCACCACATTATTGAAAAAGGCTTCCACTTCTTCAGCACTTAGGCGTTCTACAAAGTTGGCCAGCATCTGAGGACTGAAGGGTTTGGGTGGTTCGCCTGACTTATGCATGTGTGCCCCTCGACGACAAATACCATTTTCTAGAGTATAGGCGTTGAATCCTAAAAGACGCATAATTGAAACTTTACTGAAAAGCACATCCGGTAAAGCGTTCATGGAAGGTATACCAATGAGTATTTTGGTCATGTAGGTAAGAAGCAATAATACTATGGGGATCATCACTCGTCGGTAAGAAAGAGCATTAACATTCTTGATACACTTGAAAATTCCTGCTTCTTCCATGAAATCGAAAAAGGGGTCCAACAAACCTGCTTCATTCAAACCCTGAATATGATCTACAGCTTCGCCTTTTTCCAAAACTTCCAGAATCTTAGCATCACTGCGCTGGGCCGGACTAAGACCCAGAGATTTGAGTAGGCCAAATAAAGCTGATTGATCATTATATTTGCTCATATCAATTCCTCCCGATAGAAGTGTTTAATAATATACTCCGACAAAGAAGCTGTTCGTACCTTCTATCGGAAGGAAATTTTTTTATTTTTTCTGCATTACCAAAAAGTAACAATTTATATCAGAACTTCAGTCATTTTATTACAGGAATGCTTGTTAATTGTTTGGTTTAATATTAATACGCTGAGGTATATGGATGTCTTTTTTTACTACAATTTCTTTCATCTAAAATGGAGAAGAACCAAATTATTTTATGCAAAGCGAGCACAGTTGGTTACAAAAAAATAACCGGGTTTCCCCGGTTATAACACCGCAATAACTTCCATCTCAATGCCTACATCTTTAGGCAGTCGGGCAACTTCCACGCAGGCTCGGGCCGGTGGATTCTCACCGAAATAACCGGTATATATTTCGTTAATGATGGCAAAGTCGTTCATATCGGCAATAAACAGGGTAGACTTAACCACGTTATCCATCGAGGCACCTGCGGCTTCTAAAACAGCCTTAACGTTTTCCAGGACCTGCTTTGTCTGGGCTCTAATGTCTCCTGCCAGTAGCTCGCCGGTTTCGGGAACGATGGGAATTTGTCCTGAAACAAATAACAAATTGCCGGCTTTAATCGCTTGAGAGTATGGGCCTACGGCAGCCGGTGCTTTTTCTGTAAAAATAACTTCCTTTTTCATAAAAATAACCCTCCCTATGTTTATTCAAATTCTAAGCAAATTATACCATGGAAAATAAAAATAACAAAAAAAGTACAAAGACATTTTCATGCCTTTGGGCAATATAAGGTTAATTTGACTCCCCTTCAGGATAATATAATAACTTAAGCAGGAAAAAATCAAGGGTAATAATCATAGGTAAAAATATCCCAAATGATTTTTTATTCTTCTCTTTCGACTTCGCTTATTGCTTTTTCAATAACATCTAAACCAATGTCTGCCTGTTCCTTTGCAAGGATAAGGGGCGGATGAATCCTAAGAACATTTCCGTAAATACCATAAGAAATCAAAGCCAGACCATTCTTATAGGCCTTTTTGCAAATGCTTTTAACTTCCTCAGCACCAATCTCTTTCGTATTTTTGTCCTTGACGATCTCAACTCCAATCTGTAATCCTTGGCCTCTCACATCTCCGATTATTCGGTAGTGTTTCTTCATTTCATTTAACCGTTTTATCATATACTCTCCTACTTTTGCAGCATTCTCTACTAAATGTTCTTCCTGTATTATTTTTATTGTCTCCAGAGCTGCTGCACAGCATATCGGGTTGGCCATCGTTGTAAACACATGGTGCAGGGCTAGTTTCTTCCCAACTTTTGGGAATTCATATCTTGATACGACTGCGCTCATTGGCATTCCAGATGCTATTGCTTTCCCTAAGCAAATTATATCTGGTTCAATATTCCAGTGTTCACATGCAAACATTTTCCCCGTTCTCCCAAATCCTGTTTGAACCTCGTCAGCAATGAGCAAAATCCCATATTTCTCGCATAGCTTCTTAAGTCCAGAAAGGTAACCATATGGCGGAACTATGTTACCTGCATCTCCTTGAATAGGCTCAATTACGACGGCTGAAATGAGGTCTCCTGGAACATAACACTGAAACACCCAATCTTCAATGTACTTCAGACATTGTAAATCGCATTCAGGATAGTTTTGCTTGAATGGACAACGGTAGCAGTAAGGATATGGTACATGGATGATTCCTGGAATAGGCGGATAGGCCTTACGTACTCCCGAGCCAATTAAGCCAGGACCAGCTGCTGTAAGCTCCATTGAAATTTGCGTCTGACCATGATAACCTCCTAAAAAACTCATTACATACGGCCTCCCTGTGGACCAATGTGCAATCTTAACTGCAATTTCGTTTGCGTCACTTCCACTCATGCCAAGATAGACTTGTTTATCAAAGTTTCCCGGTGTAATCTCAACCAATTTCTTTAATAGTTTTAAATGTTTTCCAGTGCCTTCAAGAAACCCAACCATTATCCCATTTAAAGCCTGTTTGCATGCCTCAACCACCTTCGGATGGCTTCTTCCTATATTGAGCACAGAATGGAAGGATGAAAAGTCGAGGAAAACATTCCCATCTAAGTCCTCTATCCATACACCATTCGACTTTTTAGGTATCCACGCCTCTGTTTTTAACACATCGCGGACCAAAGTCGGTACTTCAATAGAGTGATCTATCTCTTTAATAAGCTTCTTCACTTCGGGTCCAGGTGGCCCCTTCACGATCTTTGGAGTTCTATATTTTCCCATTTTTTATCCTCCTATCTCAATTTTTAAAATTATCTTTTAAAAGCTTTTAAGATTATAGTTTTTTATTAAATTTCTAGGAGTCGTAGCTTTGTGGATATGTACATACATATATTCACAGTTAATAATCGATCCATACAAGAGCCGCTCCAAAGGTTGGCCAGTTCTTATACCATTTCCTATTGTGGTGAATTGGAAAAGAAGCAAATTTTGAAAAAAGGGGAAAGGAACTTAATAAGTCCTTATCCCCCTTATATTACTTAAACATTCCTTTTCACGTTCATGCAAAAATTACCTCTCTATTAATGCCGAAAATTTAGGGTTCCTAAAAGTGAATAATTCCTAACCCCTGCAACATAATGAATAATATTGCAACAGGCGCAATGAACTTTATGCTTATGCTATACCAACTACCAACCTTTATCCCTTCTCCAGAGTTTATTTCTTCTAACGCAGGTTTTGTACCCCATACCCAGCCGGTAAATATAGCCATTACGAGGCCGCCTCCAGGAAGTAAGATATTACTAACCAGAAAATCTATCGCATCAAAGAAGGTTTTACCAAAGAAGGGTTTAAAGTCACTCCAGGGGCCAAAAGAGAGCACAGAAGGAATACCCAAAATAAATAGCCCTATACAGGTATAAATTACCGTTTTTTTCCTTTCCCAGCGCCATTCATCTACTACATATCCAACTATTCCTTCCAGCAATGCAATTGTTGAGGTGAAAGCTGCTATAAAAAGTAATAGATAAAATAGAGTAGCAAAAAACATTCCAAATTTCATCTGTGTAAAAATAGACGGTAAGGTAATAAACGTTAAAACAGGACCTGCAGTAGGATCTAATCCAAATGCAAATACAGCCGGAAATATTACCAGACCCATCAGAAAAGCAACTAGTGAATCTCCTGCAGCCACAGTTAAAGAGGTTCCGGCAATTGTATCTTTTTTGCTTAAGTAACTACCATATATAACCATATTACCGCAACCTACACTCAATGAAAAAAACACTTGCCCCATTGCTGCTAAAATAGCTTCAGGATTTAGCTTGCTAAAATCAGGTTTCAAATAGAAACTCAAACCTGCCGCAGCCCCAGGTAATGTTAGTGAACGAACGGCCAATACTACTATCATTACAAATAAGGCTGGCAATAATATTTTGCACCATTTTTCTATGCCGCTCTTTATTCCCTTAATTACAACATATGCAGTCAAAATTATTACTATTATCTGCCAAACCATTACTTCAGAAGGATTGGAAACAAATTTCCCGAAGGCCTCTCCTATCTTATCAGGAGTAAGACCAACATAAGAACCAGTTACAGATCGTGCCACATACGCCAAGGTCCAGCCAGCGATGGCAAAATAGAATGATAGTACGAGCACTAGAACCGCTACACCTACTAATCCAAGCAAATACCATGGTGTCCCTGGCCTCATTTTCCTTAATGCTCCCGTATAATTCAACTGCGTTTTACGCCCAATAGCAAACTCAGTCATCAATAGCGGGATTGCTACGAACAATGCTGCTAGTATATAGATAACTAGAAAAGCTGCACCTCCGTATTTACCAGTAATATATGGAAATCTCCATACATTACCTAGCCCTATAGCTGCTCCTACTGAAGCAACAATAAAACCGAACTTCGATGACCACTGTTCACGTGTCCCCGTAGAAATCTTTTCGTTTTTACTATTTACGGCAGCCGGCGTAATCTCTGTCATGCTTTCCCCTCCTTTTTATGATATGCTTAAGAGCATATCGGTTTTTGTTATAAACTTTTTTCTATACCAATCTACCCTCCTACAAATTTACCGGATTAACCTTACACATTTGCAGGAGGGGCTATGTTGCATTTAGTTATTTTAAAGGTTCAAAGCGAGCAGTAAAATGCCTCAAAACAGGTGCCTCATAAACTATCTTAAATCCCTTTAATTCATGTCTTCGATCATATATATCTGCTAAACCCTCTGCAACCACATCCATATGCCTATTAGTATAAACACGCCTTGGAATTGCCAGGCGAACTAGCTCTAGATCGGGGTAAATCATCTCTCCAGTTTTTTCGTCTTTTTCCGCAAAGGCAGAAGTTCCCAGTTCTACACATCTAACTCCTGAATTGATGTATAATGCTACAACTATTGCCTGACCTGGAAATTGGCTTTGTGGTATGTTCGGTAGGAACCTTTTCGCATCTACATATACTCCATGGCCACCGACCGGTTCTACAATTGGTACATTTCTATCTTTTAATTTTTGTCCTAAATATTGTACCTGCCCGATTCTATCAGCTAAGTATGGCTCTTGAATTACTTCCTGTAATCCTCTGGATAACGCCTCCATATCACGCCCTGCTTGGCCACCATAAGTTGGGAAACCCTCATAAACTATGGATAGCTGAATAGCCTGTTCATAAATTTCTTTATGTTTTGTGCAAAATAAACCACCGATATTTACCAGGCCATCTTTTTTTGAACTCATCACGCAGCCATCACCATAAGAAAACATCTCTCTAGCAATTTCTTTAATTGATTTATTTTCATAGCCTTTTTCTCTTGTTCTTATGAAATAGCAATTCTCGGCAAATCGCGCAGCATCAAACATTACGGGAATGTTATACTTGGAGGCTACTTCACATGTTGATTTGATATTTACCATAGACACCGGTTGGCCACCATTATTATTACAGGTAACTGTAATCAACACAAACGATATTTTATCTGGACCATGTTCCTTAATGAACGATTCCATCTTTTCAACATTAATGTTTCCTTTAAAAGGATGTTGACTCTGTGGATCAAGGCCTTCATCAATAACCAGGTCGACTGGGATGCCACCCTTAAGCTTAATATGGCCACGAGTACTGTCAAAATGCATATTCCCTAGAACATAGGTACCCGGTTTGATAAAAATTTGAGTCATAATGTTTTCTGCCCCTCTACCCTGATGGGTTGGCAAAACATATTTAAAACCAAATATATCCTGTACTGTAGCTTCTAGGTTATAAAAGTTTCTACATCCTGCATATGATTCATCACCTAGCATTAAGCCCGCCCATTGGTTATCACTCATCGCTGAGGTTCCACTATCAGTTAAAAGATCAATATAGACTTGTTCTGCCTTAAGCCCAAAAACGTTGTAACCTGCATCTCTTATCCACTGTTCTCTCTCTTCCCTTGTGCTCATCTTTATAGGCTCTACTACCTTAATTCGGTAAGGTTCAGCTGTGATTTTTTTCATGTTTTCACACTCCTTTTTCTAATTTAGATTTTTAATCGCTTCCTTTAAAGTAAATCACTCCTCTCTTACCTCATAAGCTCATATCCCTATGTTTTCTAATCACTCAATAGATTTAGATTTTTTCTAATACTATCACCTCCTCATTTGGATTCTTTCTTCTAGCTTCATTATTGCGATGTTTAAATCAGGCTTTGATTGACCCAGACCTTTAGACACTTCTGGAAGAACCTTTATTAAAACATTATGTCTTTATCCGCTCGCAGTTCTTCCAAATAATTATAGATACTGTAACGGGAAACACCGAGCTCTTTGGCTATTTTTTCCTGTGCGCCCTTTATCAAAAATGCTCCTCTCTCGTCCAGAAATTTAACAACCTTCATTTTATCTTCTTTTTGCATATGCGCTACTGGTATGCCAACCTTGTTTATTGCTTTTTGAATCAGTTCTTTTAGAACTCGCTCGACATTAACCTCAAAAGTCTCTGGACTCTCCCCATCCTCAACATCTAAATTAGTAGTAGCGCAAAATTGATCTACCAGACTTTTTGTTAACAAAAAATCAGAAAGGTCATAATTTATACATAAAGCGAAGGCAATTCGTTCCCCCTCTTTGAAGAAAATCGTAGATGATTTAAGTCTTCTTCCGTTTTTAGTCTTTGTTTCATAGTTTAGCAACATATTGTTAACTAGCTTTCCTGAACGCAAAATCCGTAAAACGAGATCTGTTGCTGGGCCGCCTATCTTTCTACCGGTCACGTGGCCATTAATTATTTCTACTATTGAATTTTCAGGGTTTCTGAGGTCGTGTACAACTACTTCACAACGACTTCCAAATGTGGCGGCAATTGCTTTAGCAACTAACTTCAAATTTTCAAGAGTTGGATGTGATTGTTTCTTGATAGAAACACATTGGCTCTGTTCATTCATATTGAATACATCCTTTCATTCAATATTTTGAGTTTTTATTCCTTAATGCTCCCGCTTTAAAGTTTTTCTGCTTGAGTGGATGGCCACCTCTTTAAGAATCTTCTAGTCTTAGACTTTCGCTCTACCCCTCCCTCGAAGGTAACCCTATTATTTCCTGCCGGCTGTGTCTTAAAGGACCCATACATTTCTTTGTTCTACCTTTTGGGGTGGCGTAAAGCCTGTTTCTTACATATAGTTCGAGAACCCCCTTCCTATCCTAGAGTCTTTTTAAACAGTTTGAAATCCCTAGAAATAGTAATCTTTCTACCCTCACGATTCCAATTTCACCCAAAAAAGGAATTTTATTGTGCCTAATATGGTAGTTAAATTCATTTATTTAGTCTATTTACGTTGGATTGACTTGTGGGAGGTTTGAATGTTGAAGAATTCCTACTTGGATTTTGATTTTTATTAAAAAATTTTAATAAAGTTTATTAAAATATTTTAAGCATTGTTTTATTATTTCGATACCTTTTTCAATATTCCTTCTTTATTAAAAAAAAATTAAAAAATTTTTATATCTTATTTTTCGCACTCTTAAAACCAAAAACATGTCAATTATATATGGAACCAATTACTGGAAACTAAAGAGATCCAGGCGGCTTGATATAAATATTCATATCAAAATCAGCCAAAGAAACCACTCTAGATTGACGGGTATAATTATCAGGCAAATAACGAGTTACCTTATTATGTTCTTTAATAAACAAAACCGATTCTTCTCCATTTTAGTTGA
>DFNM01000138.1:17836-20698 GCA_002376045.1 Firmicutes bacterium UBA3567 | reverse complement strand
TTTCCCAAGGCGGTAAGCTATCAACAATACAAAAGCAATACCACACAAGAATGCCGGTAATACGGGATTAAACAGTTCAGTAACTGGCAATTCCAGAGCAGTAGCTGCTCTTAATGTAGGTCTCCCCCCATGGAAGAATGTTCATTGTGCCAGCTGATAATGCTACTACAGTTGCCAGAATTCTTTTGTCCATTCTAAGCTTTTCATATAGAGGTAACATAGCAGGTATTGTAATCAAAAAGGTAACTACTCCTGACCCATCAAGGTGTACCAACATGGCCAGTACAGCACTATATTGGTGTTATGTTTGCCACAATTTTTTTACCCAGGCTTTTTATTTTTATTGTTTTTATAGTTATTCTGTTTAATGTTATAAAAATCCTTTAAAACTTAAAGCAGGATATACAAAAACTTACGTATTTGGGTTTTACAATAAATTTGTTCTTTACCTAACTAAAACTCTCTTTAATCAGATGACCTATTATCCCTTCCCCCAAAACTACAGTGGAAGAAGCTCATAGTGTAAAATGGCTAACATACCACAAAAAGTAAAAATGGTAGGGTATATTGTTTGTATTCCCTACCATTTTTTTAAGTATTTTATTAGCCAAACCCAAAATTTAAAATATGTCTACATACCTTTCCCGCTCCCAATCCGTTACATGGAGCATGTATTCATTCCAGTCATGCATTTTCATTTTGATATATTCATCCACCATTTCATTTCCAAAAAGGTTTCTAAAAAATTCACTTTTATCCAGTTCCTGAAGGGCTTCAAACAGATTCCTGGGGAAGGGTTTAATTCCTAAGGACTCCCTTTCTTCCTTTGACAAATATCCAGGGTCCACTTCTAAAGGCTTACCAGGGTCTAGTTTGTTATGAATGCCATCCAATCCTGCTGCTATAACCGCTGCTAGTGCCAGATATGGATTGCAGGCAGGGTCAATAGGCTTAAATTCGATTCTGGCTGTTTTTTCTTCATTGCTGTATTGAGTTGAAGGAATCCTGATGGCAGCCTCTCTATTATCCATCCCATAACACCCAAAAGCAGATGCCCAGCTGTGAGGGATCAACCTCTTGTATGAAGTTATGGTAGAAGCTGTGAAGGCACAAATCTGTCTTATATGTTTTAATATGCCACCGATAAAATGATAAGCTTTTTGACTCAAACCAAATTTGTCTTCTTTTGCAAAAAACACGTTTTTGCCGTCTTTCCACAGACTGATGTTCAAGTGGGCTCCGCTTCCGGCAAGATTGTTAAAGGGTTTCGGCATGAAACACGGTGTAACACCGTATTTGTTTCCGATCGCTCTAACCGTTTCTCTGAAAATTATTTGATTGTCAGCAGTTTTCAGAGCCTTATCGCATTTGAATACAATTTCCTGCTGCCCCGGTCCGTATTCTGGATAATACTTCTCAACTTCAATTCCCTGTTCCTCCAGCACTTCGGTGAGTTCTAAAACCAATTCATTCCACTGATTCATTCCTGTAGTAGCAAAACACAAACAGCTGTCAGCCGGGATGTATTTCCCTTCAGCATCTTTTGTCAAAAAATAGAATTCGTTTTCTATACCAACATAAACTTCATATTCACTTTGCTTTAAGATTTCCTTCAATTTTGTTCTGGCACACACATTGGATGGTTTCAAATCTACTGTTTTAAAATCACAAATAACTGCTGCAGTTCTTTCGGCATAAGGCAGAATTCTAAAGGTATCCAAATCAGGTACAATCCTCAGCTCACCAAAATAACTAAAATTGGTGTCAGGAATCAGATGGTCAAAGGCTGTGAAAAAAGGCATGGCTTTTGAAACTGAAAACCCGGAATCCAGGTCCTTATCCATGCTTTTGGCATTTCCCATGTATCCCCTTATAACATTATCATTATCAACATAAAGAAACCTAACATACTTGATGTTGTTTTCTTTTAAGCTCTGTAAAACCTCTTCCTTTTTAGACATCTTGTTTCCTCCCTTCATATACTTAACTCAGCAGGTTCCAGAATAATCGATAAACCTGGAACCTGCTTTTCAAAGAAAACTTTAATTATCCTTCCACATTAAACTCTGTATGTGTTTCTGTTTTTTTGATGTTCTTTTTACCATATGCATAATAATAGACAACTTGAAGCAGGAGGAATACAACACCTGTTATTAATGCTGATTCTGCTCCTTTGAATGTTCCATACATAATTATTACAACACCGAAAAAACCAATAATGGGGAATAATGGAAACAAGGGCTGCTTCCACGGTAATTTTTCGACTTCTTCCCTGAAGAGTTTTCTGTATCTTATGCTGGAAATCATGCCCAGTGTCCATGTAGTTACCCAACAAAAGACTAACAGCAGTGATAGTGTTACATACACAACATCGGGGTTTTTCATGCCTATAAGGACTAAAACAACACTCAAAACCCAGGCAAATATGGTAGCAAAACCCGGAACTCGCTTATCATTTAATCTGGCAAACACCTCTGGCAAGATTCTGCTTTCTCCCATGGAAAGCAGTATTCTCGGCGCTGAATACAGTGTGCCTCCCAAAAGGCACGTGGCTGCAGCAAGCCATGCAGCGATGTTTATTACAAAAGCTGCACCTGGTCCAAAAGCCAATTGGGCTGCAGCGGTAAAGGGAGATTCACTAACACTCATTTCTTCATAAGAGAGAATACCAAACATTGCAGCCATCGCTATGGTATAAATGACCAGAAAGGTTATAGAAGCATACACCAAGCCTTTTGGCAAATCCACAGGTTTTTTCGCTTCACTGCCTGCGGTAGTCAGAGTAAGTGCCCCCATGTAAGCATAGGTGCCATATGCCAGGGCGGGGAAAAAGCTTCCTGCCCCAAAAGGCATAAAGGGCTG
>DFNM01000138.1:0-17442 GCA_002376045.1 Firmicutes bacterium UBA3567 | reverse complement strand
CAGCATCAGTCCAACTAATCCCAAAACCAGAAACAGTTGAACTCTAGAAGCCATCACAACACCCATGTAGTTTACAATTGCAAATACTGTAACCCAGATAAGGGACCAGATAATTATAGATGTTTCAGGTTTTGAACCAAATTGATAAAACCAGTTGCTGATAGTTCCAATAGCAATTCCCACAGACCCGCCAGCAATAATCCAGCCGGCCGCATAGGAAATTCCTGAAATCATACCTGCCAAGTCTCCAATACATCTTCTCGTCCATATCCACATGGAACCAGCATTGGGCATACCAACTGCCATTTCTCCCATTGCTACCATCATGCACAAAAGGAGAAAACCTGCTACACTATAGGCAACCAATGCAAAAGGGCCTGCAATTTGACCCCCTTCCCCCATCAGGAGGAAGATTCCGTCACCTACAACTGAGCCTACACCAATGGCCCATATTTCTTTAAGGCCTAAAGCTTTGACCATCGGTTCTGCTTCCAACACCTTTGCTTTTGACATCTTTCAGCCTCCTTTTTGTTAGTTTTTTTATTGCATTCAGCAAAAAACAAGCCAACATGCAACCAGGTTTTCTTCTGTTGAATTTCCGGCCTTTTTATCCGCTTTCATCAAAACAAATCATCTGTTTTTCAGCCTCAAAGTGTTACTCTAAGGTTGCAGCAGTCTGTCACTTTTTTGTTACAGTTGTACATTTTATGCATTTTATTTGTTTTTATATTTCAATTTTAAAAAGGGCTTTGGCATTCTTATACAGAACTTTTTCTGCCAATTCCAGGCCTTCTTCTTGTTTTAGTATGTTTGCGTCCACAAGTTCTTTGATTATTTGGCCAAAAACTTTTTTGCCTGTTAATGCTCCAAAAAAATGAAGTTCAGGAACGATAAACCCATCAGAGCCGTACATAATTTTGCTAAAGGGTGCCACATCAAGAATTTTTCTGACCGCTTCTTTTGAACCAAAAGTTAACCAAGGTATTGTTTCCGAAAAATCCAGATATAGATTTGGGTACATTCCCACTAAATATCCTGCTTCAAAGCAGTATGGATAACCCCCATGCACCAAAACCAGCTTAACATCTTTGTATTGGGGCTCATCCAGTATTCTTTTTAAAAGCAGCGGATTGTTTTTTAATATATTAACATTTGACTCTCCAAAAGCAGCATGGACCTTAAAAGGCAGGTTTGATTCACTGCATATTTTAATTGTTTCATTAAAGAAGAAATCCCTAAAGGTTTTTTCATCATTATCCACTTCATAGGCTTTTTTAGCCTCTCCATAGTCAGGAATGGTTATATCTAAACCTGTTCTGTAACCAATAATGCTCTTAAAAGCTACTATTCCTTCTTGTATTTGTTCCTTTAATGTTCTCCTGAAAGCTTGTAGCGCTTCATCAAAACTTTTTTTGTTTTGCCACAAATCATCCAAAAGTGTTTCAATTCGATAGACGAACTCAACTCTGCATGGAACAAATTTCTTGAATTCTTTTAAATCTAATGCTGCCGGTTTGTATCCTATATCAACAATCAGACACTTTAAATTTGCTTTATCAAAAAGATTTTTTACATACACGGGATAACTCTCTTTACACTTTCTTTCTCTTAACGACAGGACTGCGGATTCTTTATTGTCCACTCCATAAAATTGAGACAGCTCTCTCAAAAGCCTCTTGTATACAAGGGTTTGCCTTAATAACTGCTTATCCCAATCTTCCAGAGATAAGGATAGAAGCTCTGCCAAATTTCTTTCTTTATATGCCACATCAAAAAGATGGCAGTGAGCATCTATCACCGGTATATCTTTCAAATCCATCTGCCTAGCCTCCTTTCTTGTTTACCATCCTGCATAACGAGATAATTCTTCATCAGAGACTTTACCTTCAATCACATCTTTAAAGGCTTCTTCCAGCATAGTCAGGCCCTCATCGGCATCCTCTTTTGTCAAAGTTAAAGGTGGTGTAAACTCCAGCACATTGGAATGAATCCCTACATAAAAAATAACCAGACCCTTTTGGAATGCTCTGAAACAAATTTTTGCCGTTTCTTTAGCAGCGGGCTCTTTAGTAGCTCTATCTTTTACCAGTTCAACCCCCAGGACCAGGCCTTTGCCTCTGACATCGCCGATGATTTCGTATCTGTCCTTCAGTTTTAATAATCGTGATTTAAGGTATTCCCCCATCTTTTGTGCATTTTCCATTAACCCTTCATTTATAACAACATCCAGTGTGGCAAGGGCAGCGGCTGCAGCCAGAGGACTGCCACCAGTGGTAAAAAGATGTGTCGCTGTGCCGGCATCCAGAATCTCTTTTCTTGCTATGACTCCGCTTAAAGGCACACCAGAGGCGATGGGTTTTCCAAAAACTATTGCATCTGGGATAATATCGAAATGTTCAAACCCAAAAAATTTTCCTGTCCTCCCCACCCCTATCTTCACTTCATCTACAACCAGGTAAATCCCATGTTTGTCACATATTTTTTTAAGTCTAGGCAGATACCCTTTTGGAGGAACTACATCCCCACCATCACACTGGATAGCTTCTATAATGATTCCAGCCACATCTTCAGGAGGACAGATGGTTGTAAACACATGGTTCTCAAGATAATCCAGACAATACAACCCACAGTTTTCTGCCTTCTTGTCAAAGGCACAGCGATAACAATAGGGATAAGGAATTTTCGTCACATTTCCTGCCCCTATAAACCTGGCCTGAGCGGTATGGCCTGATACAGATAAAGAACCCATTGTCTGACCATGATAGGCACCGAAAAAGGATATCAGGCGATTTCTCTTTTTGGCCAAAGGCAGCATCTTAGCTATACAGCCATTGGCATCAGAGCCTGACAGGCCAAACCATACTTTTTTTTCAAAATTTCCCGGTGTAAGCTGTATAAGCCTTTCTGCCAATTCCACACCTGTTTCCGTTATCACTGTTGTGTAGGAAGAAAAGCTGTTCTTATCAATTTGCTCCTTTATAGCCTTGGTCACTTTAGGATGACAGTAACCAGTGTTTGCCACAGCCCAGTTTGCCGTAAAATCGATGTATTCTTTACCGTTTGCGTCGATTATTCTGTTTTTGCTGCTTTTATCTGCTACAAAGGGAAATAACCTTATTTTCAATGAAGAACCAATGGCTTTTTCATCTCTGTCGATTAAATCCATTACTCTATCTCTCAATTTAACAACCCTCCCCACAAATTTTTTGGTGTAATAAATATTCGTTATACCCTTCCGCAAAAACCTTGCCAAAGTAAAAAACTCTTTAATAAACAAGCTTTAACAGCCTTTAAAGCTCATATTTGTTTAGGGTTTTAGATGCAACAACATAAAAAAACAAAAAAGAGTGTCACTTTATAGTAACACTCTTTAAAAGGGATGCTTTTTAACAAAAACTCTAATTTTTCTCAGATGGCCTTTGAATTCTGTATTTCTCAATCTTTTTGTACAAATTCTTTCTGGCAATACCTATTTCTTCTGAAGTTTTTGTAATGTTCCATTCATTTTTATCCAATGCATTTAGTATGTATTGCTTCTCAAATTCCTGTAAAGCTCTTTTAAGAGGTTTTATACTTTTACAAACCCCTGACTTACTCTTAATATCCTCTGGAATTTCTTCTGCCGATATTTCTTCACTTTTAGCAAAAACCACACATCTTTCCACAATATTCTTTAATTCCCTTACATTTCCCGGCCAATCATGATTTTTTAAGATTTCGCATGCTTTATCACTGAATCTTTTAACATTTTTATTTAAATCCTTGGAATATTTTTTTAAAAAAAACTCTGCTAGATACAGAATATCCTCCCTTCGCTCCCGCAAGGGTTTTAAATATATGGGAATAACATTCAATCGATAAAAGAGGTCTTCCCTAAAGCTGCCTTTTTTGACTTCTGCTCTTAAATCCTTGTTTGTTGCTGCTATCAATCTAAAATTAACCTTAATGGTTTCTGTTCCTCCAACCCTTTCAAATTCTTTTTCCTGCAGAACCCTCAATAGTTTTATCTGAAAATTTAGAGGAAGATCTCCAATTTCGTCCAGAAAGAGTGTACCCTCTTGAGCCAATTCAAACTTGCCTTTTTTTGTTTTATAGGCCCCTGTAAAAGCACCTTTTTCATGGCCAAACAGTTCGCTCTCCAGCACCGTTTCAGCCAGTACTGCACAGTTCACTTTTATCAAGGGTTTGTTTCTTCTGTTGCTGTTATAATGAATTTCTTTTGCTAAAACTTCTTTTCCTGTCCCTGTTTCTCCGGTAATTAGAACCGTCGAATCAGTAGGAGCAATAATTTCTATTTTCTTTTTTATTTCCATGAAATGATTGCTTTTGCCTATAAAAGGGTCTTCTCTGAACATTTTCTCCATTTCGCTTCTGTATGTGTAATTCTCTTCATTTACCTTTTTAAAGTCTAGAGCCCTCTCAATATTAATCAGAAGCTCTTCAATATCCACTGGTTTTAACAGATAGTTATAAGCTCCCAATCTCATAGCTTTAACAGCATCTTTTACAGTGCCTTTTCCTGACAGCATTATAATTTGTGTATCTATACTCAATTTTTTTAATGCTTTGAGTAATTCAATCCCTCCCATGCCTGGCATTACTACATCGCTAATCACCAAATCAAAATAACGGTTCTTTATTACTTTTAAAGCTTCTTTGCCATTATCAATGGCTTCAACATTATAGCCCTGTCTCTGTAAAATTTTTGAATACACCCTCAAAAAACTTCTATCATCATCCACCAAGATAATTTTAGCCATATCAACTCACTCCTTTATCCTCCCAAATTTAACTCTGACCCTTTCCAGAAGGTAAAATGATGATAAATGTGGTGTGTTTCCCTGGTTGACTTTTCACTTTTATTTGACCACCATTCCTTTCGACTTCATTCTTAGTTATCCACAAACCCAAACCTATTCCCTTTTCTCTGGTAGTAAAATAGGGTTCAAAAACCTTTTCCAAATCTTCCTTTTTTATACCATGTCCTGTATCCGTTATTTTGATCTCTACCCATTTTTTATTATCTGTTGGTAGGGCAGTTATCTTTAAGCTTCCACCTTTCGGCATTGCCTGAAAGGCATTTGATATAACATTAATCAATATATGCTTGAGGGAATCAATATTCATATAAACTACCACATCATCTTTTATTTCTATTTCTACCTTTATATCATGATCAATTATTTTTTGATTTAAAATAAGAAGGATGTGTTTAATAACTTCTTTTACAGATATTTTTTCCCGTTCCCTGGACGATTTTTTAGTAAATTCCAACACATTTGAGATCACTCTTTGGGAATAATCAACACTTTTCTCAATCTCATTTACCGCGAAAATTATATCATCAACATCTTCTTGTTTTAAAGTTTTCGCTGCCAAAATACTTTTTAAAAGATATGTTGAACCTTTAATAACAGACATGGGATTTTTTAATTCATGGATTATTCCTCCAGTCATCTGGCCCAATTCTGCCAATTTCTCCCTATGGGAAACAGTTTTATCCATTATTACAGATCGCGTGATATCTTTACTGTATATAATTATCTGTTCTATTTCACCTTTTTCATTGATTATTGGTGTAGCATCTACACTGTATACCTGTTTATCCACAACGACATTTTTTTTATAACTTTTTTTGTGTTTTAAAGTGATCTCTACCGGACAGTCGGGACATGGATTTCCTCTCTTCCTAAATATTCTGTAACATTTTTCTCCCTTTCTAACAGCTTCATCAACATTTTGGTAAAGTTTTTTTGCATTATTGTTAACCATAACAAGGCTGTAATCAGGCTTACATATAAAAAACAGTTCTGTTATGCTGTTAAAAATCGCTTCCAGCTGCTGTTTGCTCTTTTCGAGATTTTCGGTGCGCTCCTTTATAGTCAAGCTCATTTCATTGAAAGCTCTGCTCAACTGGCCAATCTCATCATCCGAATGTATATCGATAACTTCACCAAATTGGCCAGAGGCAATCTTTCTCGTTTCTTTGGCCAAAAGAGAAATGGGAATTGAAATTCGATAAAAAAGATACGTTCCCAGAATAATGGCGGTTATTATTACTATTAAAGCCATGGCAGTAAATGTAGGGAAAAAGTTTATAAAATTGAGCATGTAGTCCTTTTTGTTAACCTGGATACCTAGCATCCACTCATTGTTGATTTTCACTCCGGCGATCAAAAAAGTTTCTCCAGAGAAATCATCAGTATATTCTAGCACACTTTTATCCCCTTCCAGTATTCTAGTTATAGCTTCTTTGTAACTTTTCCCTTTGGAATGAGTTATCAGATTTTTACTCAATACGTTCCCACGCTCGCTCCGCGAAGGGATAAAATGAGGATGATAAATCACATTTCCTGTTTCATCCACGAGAAATGCAAAGCCTGTTTCTGCCAGCTTGAAATTTGCTATCAAATTCTCTATGGAATTCAAAGTTATGTCAAGGGAGGCAACCATTACAAGTTCATTATCTATATACACAGGATATGAACAAGTCAATACCCACCCCTTCCCTGCGTAGTCATAATAAGGGCTGGACCAGACCACTTTCCTCTGGGGATTGTTTTTCTCATCTGCGATGGTAAAAAAGGGATCTTTATAATGTTTGTGGTCTGCATCAAAAATATCATTTGACAAATAGGGATACAGTCTCAATACATTATTTTTTGAGGTAAAGTATACCCACTCAACCTCAGGATTGTTTGTTTTTATCTTCTTAAAAATAGGGTCCAGTTTTTCAGTAATGTATATTTCCTTCCTGATCTCATCATTCAGTTCTATATCGTTGGAAAGGAACACATTAGATTTATGGGTTGAAGTTATTCTTCCCAAAACACCTCTTGAATCTCTTTTATAGTTTCTATCAACTTCTTTTAAATCTCCTGGCTTAACTTCTGACTCCATCAAAATTTGTAAAGAATAACCCAAATTTTGCGTTTCATTCTCAATATTCTTGAAAATTAGATTAATAGTTTGTGCTTTCTCTTCTGCCAGTTTGAGAATACTGCTTTTGATTAAGACCTCTTTTGTTCTGTTTTCTTCTCTAATAAATAGGTATGTGAGAACTATAGTAGAGGCTATTGTGACTATCAAAAATATTATTATTATTTTATTAACAATGGATTTTCTCATGAATTTGATTTCCTCCACAAATTCAAATAAAATTTTAGGCTGCAAACAGAAAATCTGTACAGCCTAATAAAAAAATTATGCTATCAAGACTATTAATCAACTTTGCTCAGCAATAGGTTTTTTGCTTATCATCATTCTATACATAAAAAAAATTGATGTCAAGCTTGATGTTAGGTTTGCTTGCATATAAACCGCCGAACATTTTCAATTTTTGAAGTATAAAATTTTTATCTATCGCATTTTCCTCTACACATCGGGACTCAAATCCTTCTTTCAAATATATTAACCTGAATTCAAACCGTCATATCCCCTTTCCCTAGGAACAAAGGGTGAGACATGTAAAAGTGGAGGACTAGGATAAAGGGCCGAAGCGGCGGGCGGTTCTTCTAATATATAATCTTTTTACCGATCCCCGATAAATTATGAGCCCGGCTGCCGGGTCTTATCAAAGGTAGTCTATCAGCTGCAAGCCCCTGTCCTTAACAGGTTCCAGCAGCAGGGCTAAGATACCTCGAAAGATTGGCAAAAATCAGCAAAAGAAAAACTTCTTTGCAGGATAAAGGATGCTTATAGCGAATTTTATCAGTAAAATTTTGACAAGCGAAAAGAGCAGTTAAGGAATACAGCAATTATATTTTAAGGAGGAGATTCGGAAATGGTGTCGGAAAAAATCCTTACTGTTCCTGATGAAATACAAAACTATGAACCGTATTACATTACCGGGAATCAGTATGTAAGCCTACCTATGATACAACCGAATAGTGGAGGTATTGAATGCATAAATATAATCAGTATGACTGCAAGATCACTTATTGAGTTTTATGGAGATGAATCTCAACCTTTCCTTTCTCCTTATATTGTAATTGATGGAAACGAACTGGATTTTGCTGAAAAGTTAGAATGGAAATATGAGAATTATTGGATTCCGGCCTTTAGTTATAAAAACAAAACTTTTGAATACACGGGAAAGCTTGTTGCCCCTTTTGGGTTAAAAGGGTTTGTGTATATTTTCAATGTAAGGAATACATCCCTCGAAAGAAAAAACATTAAATTAGGAATTCGGGGCAGGTGGAAAACCGTTAAACAGACTATTTATACCGACAGGTTGATAAAAACCCGAAACTATGTTTACTTTGATCATTGGACTGACAGCCTGGTTATGGAAACGATACCGGGGCTTAGCCTTGCAGCTGTTGCTCTATCTGCATCACAAAAATTAGATAAGTGTATTTACCGGTCAGGAAAAAAGGCTGTGAAGGAATCTGAAAGTGAAATAGTTTTTGGCAATCGAGACAGTGACTTTATGGAGTTTATAATGGAAAAACAAATAATGCTGGCACCGGACTGCAATTTCGAATTAGCTTTTTATGTTGGAGTGAATTCCGAGAGAGACGGAGTCAGGACGGTGGTTGTGGACCTTAAGAGGAACGGGTTTAAAAATTTATATAATGCAACCCTGAACTGGTTAAGACAGCACAGCCTCAAGCTTCAAAATCCAAGGCTTACTGAAGTTATGAACAAAAACCTTTTTTTTAACTATTTTTTTTCTGTTGGAAATACAATTGATACAGAAGAGTGTGTAATGATGACTTCAAGAAGTCCCAGATATTATGTAAGTGCTGCCTACTGGCCGAGAGACACATTCTTATGGAGTTTTCCGGGTCTTTTATTAATTGATAGAGACCGAGCAAAAGAGGTATTGGAGGCAGGATATGCGAGGCATGTAAAAAATGCCGGCGTGCACAGCCATTATATTAATGGAAGTGTTCTCTACCCTGGATTTGAATTAGATCAACTGTGTTCGTATATCATAGCTTTGGAGCAGTATTTAAAGACAACCGGGGATAATGAAATCCTGGAAAATTCTGCAATAAAAAAAGGAATCCGCCATATATTTAAGGAATTATTGAATCAAAAACATGAAAACAAGACGATTTTTAAGACTTTTTTAGATCCTTCAGATGACCCGGTCACCTTTCCGTACTTGATTTATGATAATGCTCTGGTCTATCGAACACTTTTATTCATAAGTAAAATTGATGAAGAATTGCGGATACAAGCCCATAGGTTAGCACAAGAATTAAAGCAAGTCGTGATGGAGTTTGGGGTTGTTGAAACGGATAAAGGGAAAATGTTTGCATGGTCAATCGACATGAAGGGAAATTATAAGCTTTACGATAATCCGCCGGGTAGCTTGATGCTCCTTCCTTATCATGGGTTTTGCAGTGTTAGTGATAAGATTTTCATAAACACGCTGAAATGGATATATTCCGAACAAAATGAGTTTATGGTTAGTAGTGGAAAATTTCGGGGGCTGGCTTCTGCCCATGCAAAACATCCATGGATTCTTTCCCTGTGTAATCAGCTTTTATCAACAAAACCCGAGCAAGCCGGAAAGTTTCTCGAAGAAGCTTTTATGGACAACGGTTTTGCATGCGAAACCGTTGACAGCAAAACCGGGATAGCCAAGACAGGGTGTGCTTTTGCTACCTGTGCTGGTTTTTTAGCCTATGCATTATATACTGCCTTTGGAGAGAAGGTGTCAAAATGAAATCTGTAAAGGTCAGCTGTATTCAGCTTAATACAGCAGATATAACTTCAGAAGAGAATTACTATCAAACTGTATCCGGGTTAGTAGAGGAGGCAGCATCCCTTGGAAGTGTGCTTGTAACACTGCCTGCATATACTCAGGCTTTTTTGTTATGGGAATTCAATGATCTGGAAAGTTATTTGAATCAAAGCAGTGAAATTATTAACAATCGAAAACAGAAATTTTTGGAAAAACATATTAAAATAGCTCAAAATTATGGTGTTTACTTACTACCTGGTAGTTTTTTCTCCTGCAAAAACGGAAAAATCTATCATTCCAGCTGTATGATTTCTCCTGAAGGAGAGGTTTTACTGGAACAAGACCAGACGCATCTATCAAAACGGGAAAGAAATCTGGGATTGCAAAGGGGTAAGATATTGGAAACGGTTAAAACAGAAATAGGCGGGTTGGGATTGTGTGTTGGAAATGATTGTTATTATCCTGAGGTTAGTAGAATTCTTACCCTCCGGGGGGCTGATATTATTCTGTGCCCCAATGCGATTGAGGGGGAATACAATCGATGGAAACAGTTTGCCGGGATGTGGCAAGAGGTTCAGCAGAACCAAATCTTTGGTATGGAAAGTTGCCTTGTCGGGGAACTATGGGATGTTACCTTTGATGGTAGAACCACTATCTATGCACCTTGTGAGATGACCGAAGGGGAGAAGGGAATCCTAAATATAAAGCATGATGGGGGAACCGGTTTTATACTTGCTTCGTTAAGTTTTGATGCCAGAGAAAGGGTTATAGAACACTATCCGATTTTAAAACACTTAAATCGTAGACTCTACAGGAAAATGTTTCCTTTGCTGTATAAAGAAAGAGAGGCTGATTGAGTTGAAGTTAATAGAAAAAATTAAACAAAAAGCTTTTTCGAAATATCTTCTATGGAAGACCCGTCCCTGTAGGATAAAAAAATACCTTGACAAAAAGGAAATACCGGATACAAACCGACGCGAGCCGCCGGACAGCGGTAATGTCAAAATAGCCTCAGCCCAGGTAAGGCTGAAGATGGTCTCGGAACCTCTTGAATATGTTGAAACGATGTTTAGATTGGTTAAACGGGCGTATTACGAAGGAGCACAAATAATTGTCTTCCCCGAGTATAACTTTCTTCAACTCCTAGGAATGCTCCCAGGTATCGATAAGATAGCACCAAAGGATAAAACTGCAGAGAAATTTGGAGGGATTGACCTTGATGGTTTGGATATCCTGGATGTGTTTAGGTTTTTGACACCGGTGATGAAGGTGATTTTTGCCACTACCTATAGCGAACTGGCTCGACTATTCGGTATATATATCATAACAGGAAGTGTCCTTTTATCAGAAAAAGACGGAAGTGTTTACAGTGTGGCAATGCTGTATGACGACAAAGGCAGACTGGTTGGGCAGCAGAAAAAGCTTCACTTGATGCCGGTTGAAGCTGAAATGGGTATCAACTGTGGCCAAGAGATAAGGGTGTTTGATACAAGATTGGGTAAAATAGCCTTTCCCATATGCATGGATGCTACGTATTTTGAAACCTTCCGTATGCTGGAACTTATGGGAGCAGATATTGTTTTTCTTCCTATCGCTGATAATGATTATAATGAATGGAAGGCATTACGCGGGATATGGCCCCGAGTTCAGGAAAGCTCCATATATGGTGTGAAGAGTGCACTGGTCGGAGAGATATTGGGAATGGATTTTGCCGGCAAGTCAGGGATTTATGCCCCTATGGAATTAACGAAAAACAAAGATGGGATAGTAGTAGAGGCGGAATCTGCAGACAAAGAGGAGCTCGTAATTGGGGAGGTATGTTTAAACAAGCTGCATGAATTTAGAAGGCAGAAACACATAATCGGTGATAGGAACTTAGAGCTTTATGAACGCTACTTCCCAAAACTGTATGAAAACCTGTACAAAGAGCAATAAGAAAGTGGAGAGGGGGAAGTTGGTATGATTCTTCGTAAACAAATAATGTACTCAAGCGCTTACTTTGGGATAGCACTTTTAATTCAATCAGTCGTCAACTGGTATGGTTTTTACTATGCACCTCCAGAAGGAAATCCACAGGGATTGACTCCCTTAGTGCCTATCGGCCTAGTAGGAATAGCCATGATAATAGGGAGGATTGTAGATGCCTTTGCTGATCCCCTTGTTGCTTACTGGAGTGATAACACTCATACAAAAAGAGGGAGAAGGATACCCTTCATAATGTTTGGGGCTATTCCCCTCGGTTTAAGTTTTATATTGATATGGTTTCCGATAACACCACACACAAGCACCGCAAACTTTGTATATCTGTGTACGGTAATTTCATCCTTTTTCTTCTTTTTTACAGTGGTTGTTGCACCTTATTTGGCCCTGTTGCCTGAAATTGTGAAATCATCTAAAGAGCGGGTGAAGGTATCCAGTTTTCAAGCCGTGGCAAATATACTTGGTCTGATATCCGCTTCAGTCGTAGCAGGCTTTCTTATACATAAATTCGGTTATAAAGCTATGGGTCTAATTCTGGGTATACTCGGTACATTATCATTTTTCATGCCTGTTTTATCAATAAGGGAAGAACCCTATATAAGGCAGGAAAAGGGCTTGAATTTGTTTGAAAGCATTACAGCCACGCTGAAAAACAGGAATTTTGTGTTTTATTTGATGTCGACGCTGATGTTCTGGTTTTCCATAAACATACTGTCAATTGCTACCCCCTACATAGTAAATGTGCTTATGGGTTTAGGAGAAAAACTTGCCGGTGTATTTCAGGGCATACCTTTCATGATCGCAATATTTGCTGCACCTTTAATAAATAAAATTGCTGCTGTTAAAGGGAAGAAGTACACCATGAGTGTTTCCCTGATTGCTATGGGAATATTGTTTGCACTGCTTTATTTTATAGGTATGCCTTATCCTGTAACCCAGTCTAAGCTTTATGGGTTTACAATTGTAGGAATTTTAGGGATCCCCCTTTCGGCCCTCTTTATAATTCCTAATGCCATGGTAGCAGACATCACCGATACGGACTATGCTTATACAGGACAAAAAAGAGAAGCAATGTTTTTTGGGGTTCAGGGACTTTTTACCAAGGCAATGATAGGCTTTTCTTCATGGTTTACCCTTTCAGTGATGTTTGCAAAATTCGGCTACAGCATTGGAAATGAATTGGGAATAAGGCTGGCAGGACCGATCGCCGGCATAGCAGCGCTTTTAGGAGCGGTATTTTTAAAAGGATATAAACTGGATTGAAGGTTTTATAGCTATACCTTTTAATCAGCAATTTTTATATCTTTAAGTTTAGCATTAATCACCATAGCGTACAGCTTTTTAATTAAGGCTAAGCCTTTTAGGTGGAGCACTTTTAAATGCTGAGTTGATGATATAATTATAAAAGGTTTTATTAAAGTAGAAGGGAGGACAACCATGGATAAAGTAGAAATTTTAGCCTTTGGTGCCCATCCTGATGATGTTGAAATAGGAATGGGAGGAACCATAGCAAAACATACCAGTCTTGGGTACAAAACCGCTATCGTCGATTTAACCCGCGGGGAGCTTTCCACAAACGGGACTGTGGAACAGAGGCTTCGGGAAGCTGAGATTTCCAGTAAGATTCTCGGATTATATAGAAGAGACAACCTGGGATTGCAAGATAGGAATATAACGGTAAACCCGACCAATATACGGCTGGTGGTAGATGTTATAAGAAAATTTAAACCTGATATTGTAGCCATGCCTTACTGGGAAGACCCTCACCCTGATCATGAAAACTGTGCTCGTTTGGTAAAGGAAGCTGTTTTCTCTGCTGGCCTTATTAAATTCAAAACCGAGTATGAATCTCACAAAGTTAAGCAAATCCTGTATTATTTCATAAATGAAACTCTAGAACCCAGTTTTTTGGTTGATGTATCACGGGTTTATGACAGAAAAATCCAGGCAATTTATGCGTATGAATCTCAGTTTATAAAAAAAACCGGGAGTATTAAGACGGCTCTAAACGATTATTTTGTTAAATTTATAAAAAATCGAGATGGATATTTCGGTTCCAGGATAGCCACAGATTATGCAGAAGGCTTTATATATAAAAAACCCAGGAAGGTAGATGACCTGACTAAGTTATAAAAGCAAGGAAGCTACAACTAAAACTTTTATTCTGCAACACCTGGTGCTTTTTGGAAATTTATAATTAGAAAAAAGGGGTCAATTATCGTGAGAAAATGTCCTTTTGGGCTGGAAATTTAACCGGGCCTGAACAATTATAATTATTCCGTTCGGCCAGTTACTAGCAACTTGAAAATCAAATTTCCATCAGAGGTGAAGCATAAAAAATGCTCAAAATCTATTATCTTTCACGATTTCATGCGGAAAATACTGTGAAAAGTTTTTGATTTACTATTCCTGCAAACCTTGATAGTTCTACGTTTCAAAATTCATGCTTCAGCTCTGAATTTCCATACCGGTTCCATATCAGGCATAGTTCCTATGATAATTTAGTACGACCTTGAGATGGATTTCAGCAATCAGCCTGTTGATTAGCTCTATTTTTTCTGTTATATTTAGCTTTTAAAATTCTTTTCTTCTCTATGGCTGTGCTTTGCTGCGGAATTGGCGAAGGGTTCGGGTTTATTTTTTTATGCTGAATAGTTACTTTGTATCATAACATAACGCACCTCTCTCTTCATAGCGATATTTTATCAAGGTAATTACAAGGTGATATTATTACAAGTTAAATACAGAGAATATCATAATTGATATTGACAAAATTTTAACAAGTGATATAATCATAAGTGAAAGATTGTTATAAATTTATCAAATAAGGGAATGCTAAATCATGCATCAATATAAAAGGAGGTTTGTTGTTATGTGGGAAACAAAAATCAACCCCTACAAAGTCACTGAACTGCGGTGTAAAAATACTACTTATTTGGGAATAGGTGCGATAAACAAAATCAAGGATGTTCTCAATGAACTCAAAAAACGAGATATATCCAGGGTTCTTCTTGTCACAGGAAAAAGCTCATATAAAATAAGTGGTACCTGGAACGTAGTTAAACCTGCCCTGGAAAGTGAAGGATTTGAATATTCCATTTATGACAGAGTTGGACCAAATCCAACCGTAGACATGATTGATGAAGGTGCCAAAATTGGTAGAGAAATGGGTGCCCAGGCTGTAATAGGTATCGGAGGAGGAAGCCCTATTGATACCGCAAAAGGTGTAGCTATTTTGTTGGAATACACTGATAAGACAGGCAGAGACCTGTACGAACAGAAGTTTACTCCTGAAAAGGCTGTACCAATAATTGCTGTAAACCTTACCCATGGTACAGGCACCGAAGTTGACAGGTTTGCAGTGGCCACAATACCTGAAAAAAATCACAAACCCGCAATCGCCTATGACTGCATTTATCCCATGTATGCCATCGATGACCCTCAACTCACAACAAAATTGAACAGGACTCAAACCATTGCCGTTACCGTTGATGCTCTGAATCACATCACCGAAGCTGCAACCACATTGACTGCTTCTCCCTACAGCATTCTAACGGCAAAAGAAACAGTGAGATTGATTGTGCGGTATCTGCCGGCAGCATTGAATGAACCAGATAACCTGATAGCTCGATACTATCTGCTCTATGCATCAGCTCTTGCAGGAATTTCCTTTGATAACGGCCTGCTCCATCTGACCCATGCCCTTGAACACCCCCTTAGTGCAGTAAAACCTGAAATATACCACGGCCTTGGTCTCGGTGCTCTGCTGCCATCAGTGATAAAAGCTATTTATCCTGCAGCCGCCGAAAAACTTGCCGAGGTGTACAGCCCAATGGTACCAGGTCTTAAGGGAATCCCCGGTGAAGCGGGATACATTGCAAACAAAGTTGAAGAATGGCTGTTCACCGTAGGGTGTACACAAAAACTCAGCGATTTCGGCTTTGCAAAACAAGATATCCCCAATCTCGTAAAACTTGCCAAAACCACTCCTTCATTAGATGGCCTGCTAGCCCTTTCTCCAGTACCCGCAACTGAAGAAATTATAGCAAAGATTTACGAAGAATCCCTGCGTCCCTTAAACAGATAAAACTACAAACCCGGTGGTAGTTAAACAAACAACCACCGGGTTTCGCATTATTAACTGGACAACCATAAAACAGAATAATGAAGACAATTACCGATTTTGTTCTATGGGTGCCTGGGGATATGCAACATCCAGGTGCAGGCCATCTTTTGTTTTGGTGATGTTGTATGAAACGATAAATCGTTTGTCATTTTTGTAAAAGCGATTTTTTCTAGCAATAAGATATCCCATTATCTCATCCATATCTCTAATTGCCTGTTTATCCCCTTTACAAATTTTTTCATATAAATCCTTCCTAAACTTATCGGCTTCTTTTTCGGGAACATTACACATATTCCAAACAAGAATCGAAAAAGATAACAGCTTTTTCTGTTCCTCAAAGTTTGAACACTTTTCAAGGAGAGGTTGAGCAAGTTCGACTATTGCTTCCGACAGCTTGTCACCATCATCTTTCCAAATGAGCTTTGAATCGGGCAACATGCTTTTTAAAGAATTCTCCAACATCTGTTTCCTATCAGCCTTTGGTTTGCGTAGCCTTTTCTTTTTTTTCTTTTTTTTTGCTCATTGTCAAAACCACCAACTTTCATTTAACTTAGAATCTTAAAACTTGCTGCTTTTTTCAGCTTTGCATCTATTATATCATGCGCAATCAAAGAATGCACATGAATATACACTCTTTTCACATTCTCTTTTGCTAAAGCCTTTCTTTACTCATCGTGATTTACCATCTTATATGGTTTTTCCCTCTAAGATATGCCCTGAAATCCTTCTCAAGCGGATAAACATAGATAGCTTTAAGCCTGGACCGGCGCTTTTTATTCCTTGTTGTATGCCCCATGGCTTCTGCTATACCAACATATTTCCAGTTCGCTGCCTTGTAACTTGTCCCTTTATAATTTCCCCCATTTACAAATGTTTCTGGAAGTACCGATGCACAACAGTATTCTTTTAACTGTCAGCGATACAAGGTATTTTATCTTAACCCAGGGAAATATAAAAACCTGCTGTTGTTAACTATAAGGTGCAAGCGCTCCTTTTTGTCTTCTTTTGCCCATCCTATCCACCTATCACGCTCTTTAAGTGCCCATGCCGAAGCTGAAAATTGGGGTAAAATATCTGTTCTTGCCTTAACTGTGCTATTTTTTCTTTTAAAAGGGCTTTTTTTCCCTGGAAGTTTTATAAGTCCCTCTTTTTCCAGCATTTTAAGAAAACTCATACATGAGACTGTCTTAGCCCTGCCGGCATTGGTTAACCATCCTATGTTCTCACGCACTGTCTTGGCCAGTTCAGCAACTGATAGTGCCAGGTACATCCCCACAATCTCTTTTATCAATTCTATTTCTTCTCCTGTAAAACTACGGCCTGAAAATTCCCTTACTGCACTTTTCATAGTATGACCCATCTCCCCGCACTTTGCTATAAAAGTTTGAGTACAAAAACAAGAAGTTTGTGCACTATAAATCCACCGTCCTGCTTACTTGAATGGTTATATTTACCTTGGCCTTTATCACCATATTTTCATTAGCTATGCGGTTCCCTTCTTCAATTACAACCGATAGAAGCTTTTTTTTGGGAAGAAGCTTTAGTAAAGATTTTTTTATTACTACTGCTTCAAAAATTTCATGGTCGCTGAGGTGAACTATCTCATATTGGTCCGGTGATACCGCATCAACCATTTGTC
>DFNM01000107.1 GCA_002376045.1 Firmicutes bacterium UBA3567 | reverse complement strand
AATAAAGAATTTTCTATTGCATTAATAAGCAAAAAAAATGCCAATGCTGGAAAACCTGATTCTACAGGAGGGCCTTCATGCACCGGTAAAATATTTAACCATTTTTATCGATTAATCGGTAAATTATATTACCAATGGTAAAAATATTGACCATTTATATTAAGTAGTAATGTTGTAACGCTTTATTTTGTTGATGATTGTAGCATGAGTTACACCCAGGGCCCTTGCTGTTTTTCTGATGCTTCCGTACCTGCTTAAAGCTTTGCTTATGGCTTCTTTTTCTGTTTTTGCAACCAGGTCCTTTAATGTTCTGGTTTCTTTTTCAAAATTATGATAACTGGAGCTCCGCAGGTCTTCTTTCAACAAGATGTGCCCCAGTTCAATTCTGTCATTGCACAGATTTATTGCCCTTTCGATAACATTGGAAAGCTCTCTGACATTACCGGGCCAGTTGTAATTGAGGAGTTTCTTCATGGCATCATCACTTATGCCCGAGATTTTCTTGTTCATCTTGTGAGATAGTTTCTCTATAAAGTGCTTTGCCAGAATGGGTATATCTTCCCTGCGCTCTCTGAGGGGAGGAATCACAAGGGGGATAACGTTTAGTCTATAGTACAGATCTTCTCTGAACTGCCCGGTTT
This sequence comes from Firmicutes bacterium UBA3567, assembly GCA_002376045.1. Taxonomy (GTDB): domain Bacteria; phylum Bacillota; class Thermosediminibacteria; order Koleobacterales; family UBA3567; genus UBA3567. Next base: position 9,568 of record DFNM01000107.1, on the reverse strand, counting down.
TTATGAGTTCTTCCAGATTCCTGTTGGTTGCTGCTATTACTCTAACATCCACGGGTATCTCTTCACTGCTTCCAACCTTTCTGATTTTATACTCCTGCAGCACTCTCAGGAGTTTAACCTGCAGATGGGTGGGGAGTTCCCCTATCTCATCCAGAAAGATAGTTCCCTTGTCAGCATACTTAAAAAGCCCATGTTTTCCCCCTTTTTTAGCACCGGTAAAGCTGCCTTCTTCATAACCAAAAAGTTCGCTTTCCAGCAGTGTGGGGGGTAGAGCTGCGCAGTTAACGGCTACAAAGGGTTTGTTCCTTCTGGGGCTGGCCATGTGGATCGCTCTGGCAAAAAGTTCTTTGCCTGTACCGCTTTCACCCCGAAGGAGAACAGTTGAGTTTCCCTTTGCTACAGTGCGGGCCATCTCTTTTATCCGTAATATGCTTTCGCTTTTCCCCAGGATATCATCAAATGTGTTCATGGCCGGCTGAGTAAAAGAATACACAAGTTCCATGACGCTTTCTATATCTCTCAGTGAAGCCACAGCACCTACGGGTTTGCCTTGTGAGTCTAAAATGGGTCTGCCGGAAGTTACATAATGGCTCCTGGAATTGTTGTTGTTTAAAACTATTTCTTTGTTGTCATAGATTTCCCCCGTTTTTATCGTCTTCAGTATGGGAAGGTTGGGGGCAAGAATTTCTGAGATGGATTTACCCAGGGCTTTTTCTTTTTTGATGTTCAATATCTTCTCAGCAGATTGATTAAAGGTGGTGATAATCCCATCTTTGTCTACAGCGATGATGCCCTCTTTTGTAGCATTCAGCACTGCATTAATGTATTTTTCTTTAATTTCATGGGGTAAAGAGCTTATTTCCACCACTTCCATCACATCTTTAATATTCAATATCTGCTGTTTTAAAAAATCCAGGTCTATGTCAAACTTATAATCAATCTTGGCCCAGATGATTCCAGGTTTGACTTCCAGAGCTGTCAGATTGATGTTGTAGCAGTATAAAATTTTTAATATGTCTAATGCCATCCCTACCCTGTCTTTTGTAGTTATTTTCAGGCGCACAGCTTTGCCCATGGGAATACCTCCAGATTGTTTGTTCTCTTTTATTTTAACATATTTAAGTTGGGTGTTGTTTAAAGATTGAAAAAGGATTGAGTTAATGGAAAGGGAGGATTGAAGTTGATGGTCAGCCCAAAGCTTTCTGGCTGGATGACGAGGTAAAATCTGTTTTTGAAATGAGGCAAATATCAAAAAGGAGATAAAGTGTTAATTGAATACTACGATGATAAACATGATAGACCAGTTATTTGTAAAATAGCCAAGCATGATTAAAATAAAAACATTTAATATATTTTGAACTTCAACCGGCAAATTATTTTGTCGGTTTTAAATTTTATCCATTGAAGTAATTTGATGGTATAATTACAGTGTCATAAAAATTATAAGAGGAGAATTATAGATGATAAAAAAGTTCATTAAATATTATCAACCTCATTTACCCCTTTTTATCCTGGATTTCAGTTGTGCCTTTATGATGTCGGGTCTGGATCTATTTTTTCCATACATAGTAAGATACATTATTGATGTGATTTTACCGGCTCGAAATTTCAGTCTGCTCTTGTGGGTGGGAGCAGGTTTGCTTTTGCTGTACATAGTGAGGTATATTCTTGAATATATTGTGAACTACTGGGGTCATGTACTGGGTGTCAGAATCGAATACGATATGAGAAGGGATCTGTTTGACCATATTTTAACCCTTCCTTTTTCATATTTTGATAACACGAAAACAGGTCACATTATGTCCCGACTGGTAAATGACCTCAACCATATTTCTGAACTTGCTCACCACGGCCCGGAGGATTTGTTTATAGCAACTATAACCCTGATCGGCTCCTTCATCATCATGTTCTCTGTCAACTGGAAGTTGACATTGTGCGTCTTCCTGATAGTGATATCAATGATGACCTTTGCAGTTATTAAAAACAGGCATATGCGGAAGGTTTTTAGACAACTCAGGATTAAAATTGCAAATATAAATGCCCAGGTGGAGGATAGCATCTCCGGCATCAGGGTTGTGAAATCCTTCAACAGTGAACCTTATGAAAGGGAAAAGTTTAAGAAGGGAAACATGGATTTCAGGCGTTCCAAGGAAGATGCCTACAAAGTGATGGCCCACTTTTTTGCCGGTATAATCTTTTTCTCCAACATAATTAATCTGACTGTGGTTGTTCTGGGGGGTATTTTTATATATTACGGCCAGCTTACCGTCGGGGAATTGGCCGGTTTTATCCTGTATGTCTCCATGTTTTTTAGACCCATAAGGAGAATAACTTTTCTGATGGAGATGTATCAGAAGGGAATGGCTGGATTCAGCCGTTTTATGGAAGTAATGAATACTAAACCGGATATCGTGGATGATGAAAATGCCATAGAACTGGGAAGGGTTAAGGGAGAGATTATTTTCGATAATGTGACCTTCAGCTACAACAACAAGCAGAACGTGTTAAAGGATATAAGCCTTCACATAAAACCGGGAGAAACCATTGCAATCATAGGCCCTTCTGGAGCAGGCAAAACCACTCTCTGCAGTTTGATTCCCCGCTTTTATGAAGTGGAACAGGGAAATATCAAAATCGATGGGATAGATATACGAAAAATCACCCAGAAATCATTGAGGGAAAACATCGGAATTGTGCATCAGGATGTGTTCCTGTTTTCTGGAAGCATAAAGGAGAACATCGCTTATGCAAAAGTTAATGCTACCGATGAAGAGATTGTTGAAGCTGCCAGGAAGGCTAATGCCCATGATTTTATTATGTTACTTGAAAAGGGGTATGACACCTATATTGGGGAACGGGGTGTGAAGTTATCAGGAGGCCAGAAGCAGAGGATTTCTATAGCAAGAATATTCTTAAAAAATCCTCCCATTCTTATCCTTGATGAAGCGACTTCATCCCTTGATAGTGAGACAGAAAAGATAATCCAGGAGGCTCTTTTCAACCTTGCTAGAAACAGGACGACTCTTATAATTGCTCACAGATTAACCACCATTAGAAATGCAGACAGGATAATCGTGCTGACTGATGAGGGGATTGTGGAAGAAGGTAGACATGAGTATTTATTGAAAAAAGAAGGAGTGTATGCAAAACTCTACAGGACTCAGTTTGAAGGATTTATTCCAGATGGTCGTTGAGTAGATGCTATTTGGAACTGAAAAACATAGCTAAAAGCAAGATGGTTAGTGCTGCCAGCACTATTGTTCCCCCTGGAGCCAGGTTCAGATAAAAGGATGATATGAGCCCAGTTATTACGGATACAACACTGAAACCTATGGAATAAATCAATGCGCTTTTAAAACTCCTGGCTATCTGCAGGCTGGCGGCGACGGGGAGAGTCATCAAAGATGTAACCAGAAGAATACCTACAACCCTCATGGAGATGGCAATGGTTACTGCGACCAAAATGGAAAAATATACGTTTACCTGTTTTACAGGAACACCTGCTATTCTGGCTGATTCTTCATCAAAGGATATGTAAAAAAGGGGTTTATAAAGAATTAAGATCGATACCAGCACAAATATCCCCAATATTACAGTGATTATAATATCGTGCTCGGTTACCAGCACAATGCTTCCGAACAGATAGCCCAGTATTCCCGCTGTGTTACCCAGACTTATCAAAACTGTAGCAACGGCTATTCCCCCTGATAATACGATGGCCAGGGAAATTTCTGCATAGTTTTCATATTTTTTTCTAAAGAATTCTATACACAGAGAAGCCAGGAGAGCGAAAACAATGGCAGAATAAACGGGATATATTCCAAACAATATCCCAAATGCTACCCCTGCCAGGGTTACATGTGCCAGAGAATCACCAATGAGGGCAAGCCTTCTTAAAACCAAAAAAAGGCCGATGGTGGGGCACACCAACGAAACTAGGATTCCTACAATCATAGCCCTCTGCATAAAAGAATATGACAGCAGTTCCATCATGGGTTTTCCCACCTATACACCATATATTTTTTCTAAAAGCTTTCTTTTGTCTAAGGAATCTAACTTACTATCAACCTCATGCAGCTGCAACTTTTTGTTGCGGATGAATGCAATTTTATTAACCTGGTCCATCAGCATAAAAATATCGTGGGATACCATAACAAGGGTTATACCCAGTTCCCTGTTTAGTATTTTCATGAAATTATAAAATGTTTTTTGTGCATTGAAATCAATACCCACCAGAGGTTCATCCATAAAAATAATCTCAGGATTTCTTACCAGTACCCTTGCAATAAGAACCTTCTGCTGCTGGCCACCGGATAGATTACCTATGAGCTTGTTTTTGTGTTTCTCCAGGCCAACTATCCTCAAAACTTCTCTTATTTTTTTCCTGTTGGGTCTGGCAAAGAGATTTAAAAAACCAGGTCTGGAAACAAGGCTGCCTTCCACTATTTCTTCCACAGTGGCGGGAAAGCTTGAGTTAAATTCTCTGGCATTCTGGGATATATAGCCTATTTTATCCCACTGATTGAATTTCTTAATGTGCTGGCTGAACAATTCGATATGGCCGGAATCCGGTTCCAGCAATCCCAGTATGAGCCTTATCAGGGTTGTTTTAGCGGAGCCATTAGGGCCCACCAGCCCGATATAATCTCCTCTTTTGATTTCAAGGTTTGTGTTTTCGAGGATGGTGTTTTTGTCATATCCAAAAGTCAGGTTTCTAACCTTTACAATTGTTTCTTTCATATCAATCCACCAGGGCCTTTTTGAGGTTTTTCAGATTTTCTTCCATAATGGAGATATAATCCATGCCCTTTTCTTCCTGCTCCTTTGTTAAACCTGCAGCGGGATTTAATACCAGGATGTGCAGCTTGGCTTCCTGAGCCAGCAGTTTTGCTGTCCTGGGGCTTGCCAGCACTTCCATAAAGATGTAGTTAAAACCTTCTGCTTCGACTTTTTGGATCAGCTGGGCAAGGGTTTTTGGGTTAGGCTCGGAGTGGGGAGATATTCCTGTAACGGCAATCTGCTGCAGACCGTATCTCTCACACAGGTAACCAAAAGCTGCATGGGACACAAGGATGGTGTTTCGCTTTCGGTCTTTTAACTCCCTTTTGTATTTTTCATCGAGTTCCATTAGTTTCATGGAGAGGTTTTCGAAGTTTTTCTGATAATACTGGGCATTTTGTTTATCAATGCTTGCTAGAGCGTCTTTTATTTTAGAAGCGATCTCAATCATGTTCATCGGGTTTAACCATACGTGGGGATCATATTCCCCGTTTTGAAACTTAAGCAGTTTGATTCCTTCACTTACCTTTACTATCACAGTGTTTTTTTGATTCAGGTTTTCGACAAGTTTATCGGCCCATGGCTCCATTCCAAGACCATTGTAAACAAACACATCGGCATTTTCAACCTCTGCTATCTGCTTTGCAGATGGTTCGTAACCATGGGGCTCTGCTCCCTTAGGAATAACTATGTGGAGATCGATTTTTTCTTTCCCTATCTGTGCAGCTGCAAAATGCAGGGGGTAGAAACTGGTATACACTATAGGTTTTTTGATGTTTTTCTGGGCTTCTAGGCCCTGGTTTTTTTCAGCTTCCTCCTGCTTTATTCCCGAACAACCGGCCAGTAGAACCAATATAGCAATCATCAAAACAGCAGCAGTTTTTTTCATTCTTACTCACCTCTTTTTTGAGATTTTTATAGCCAATTCTGTGTTACAGGGTAAGAGAAATTTGTTAGTATATAACAGGGTTTCTAGGTTAGTAATTTACAATACATGATGGTTGTATTCATTTTAAAACATGTAGATTAAAAGAGGGAGATAGAATTATGCTTGATATCATCTTAAAGGCTTTTTTTAGTCTGCTGCCTCTTTGGAAAAAAGTTTTAGCGTACATGTTTCTGTTTTTTTTGGTTGCAGAGACTTTTATTACACTAAAATTATACAGGAAACTGAACAGGACCTTAAGACCTGTAGGTAAGATGGCTAATCTTAAAGAAGAAACTATAAGCAGCATTGTGCTGTTTTTTTGAATCCTGATGCCTCTCGAGCGGCTTTCGCCAAATTTAACAGGGAAGGCATAATAACTGATAAAGAAGTCATTATTAGTCAGATAATAACCCAGTTTCCCTTTTCTGTGTATGATAAAATTGTTTTTTTCGTGCCTGTGGCTTTAAGTGCCTTTGGTGTGATGATTGGAGGGTTCTACCTTTCCCTTGAGCTTTTTATTGATTTGGTGATAGCTGGAGTAGGTGTTTATATAGGGAAGAAAATGTTAAAGGTTTCAGAGGCATATGAAGGGTTAAAGCCTTTTGAAAGCCGGCAGCAGGGAAAGGTCAATTTCAATGTGTTTAATATCTTTAAAAATATAGTGAAACCATATTGTAAAACAGCGGCAATATTTTTGTCGATGAGCCTGTTTGTAGAGATTTTGATGGATTTTGATGCTTTTAAGGTTATCAATTATGTTATTGAACCCCTGTTTGACTTCCTCAATTTACCACCGGAAGCTGCGGTTGTAGTACTGGCCGGAAGCTTTATGATGATAACCGGGTTTGCGGCTGCCGGTCCTATCTTTGCTAAAGGCATACTTACCCCTGCTCAGCTGATATTTACCCTGCTTATAACAAGAATGGTAAAGGAGCTTGTTTCCTATTTTGTAAACAGGCTGCCCATGTATGTATCATTTTTCGGGCCTAGGCTGGGATTTAGATTTGCTACTGCAAGGCTAATTGTACTCCAGGCTGTTTATCTGGCTGCATCTATCCTTTTTTTCTGGTTGTTTTTATGACCCCCTGGTGAATTCCCTGGCAATATTTATTGTGTCCTTGAGGGCTGCGGATGCAGCGCCAGTGGGACTTGAAGCTCCTCCTGTTACGAATATCTCACCCATTGTGTCTGTTTCATATCGTATGGCCTTGGTTGTGGAGTTTACACTGGCAAGAGGGTGATGTTGAGGCAGTTTTACCAGCCTGACTTCAGCATACACCCTCTCATCTTCTTTAAAGGCCCTACCCAACAGCTTGTATACCAGCCCTTCCTGAGAGGCCCTGTGTATATCTGAAATGTCAATTGTGTCTATACCTTCTATCGGCATATCCTTTATCATTATTTCAGTTCCATAAACTGCGTTGCAGAGGATTGCGAGTTTGGCGGCAGTATCATACCCTTTGATGTCAAGGGTTGGATCTGGTTCCGCAATACCCAGCTTTTTAGCGGTTTCTAAAGCTTTTTTAAAGGGGATTTTATCCGCTGTCATTCTGGTAAGGATGTAGTTTGTGGTGCCGTTCAAAATACCTTCTATACGTTTTATGTTTGTTCCCACAAGACAGTAGTCTGCGACGTCCATGGTAGGAAGGGCCGCTGCAGTAGCACCGCTAAACTTAACCAGCAAATTGTTGCTGGCTGCAAGCTTCATAATTTCACTGTATGCTACAACAAAGGGGCCTTTAGTCAGACTGACTACATGCTTACCTGAAGACAAAGCGGTTTTTATGTTCGTTAAACCGGGTTCTCCAGTGTTTAGATCAGTAGGGGTGGCTTCTACAACTATGTCTGCATTGGAAGCTTTTATTCCCTGATACCCGCCGCTTTTTACTGGGTAGGGGAGCTGCTGTAATCCTTTGCGGCTGTCCATAGAGTTTATAATGCTGTTGAGGTTAAGCCCCCTCTCATCGTGGATGCTGACTTGTCTCCCTATAATTGAAACCGTTTTGACATTGATACCATACCTGTTTTCAATAAGGTCCCTGCGTTCTTCAATTAGCTTTATAAATTCCTTACCCACGTTTCCCAATCCTACAAGGGCTATTTTTATTTCCATACCTTAAACCTCCATCCAACACGTTATTAACCCACCATAATCTTTTCTTCGGAGTAGTGGAATCTTCGACTTTTTAACGAAGTGGTAATGGCTATTGCCATACTGAGAGGTCCTATTCTTCCCGCAAACATAGTGAAGATGATCAGGGTTTTGCCTATGTTGGTCAGGTCAGTGGTGATCCCCATGGAAAGTCCCACTGTTCCAAAGGCAGAAGTAACTTCAAACAATACTTCCTTCAATGTGGCATGGTGTGCTTCGGTGGTTGAAAGGATGGTAGTCACTGATACTATTAACACAATGGCAAGGAAGAATATAACGAAAGATTTCAACACAATATCTAAAGGGATCCTTTTTTTAAAGATGTTAACATCCTTGTATCCTGTTACCAGCGCTTTAATGGTTGAAACAATGGTTGCAAAAGTTGCTGTCTTGATTCCTCCTCCTGTTGAACAGGGAGAAGCTCCTATGAACATCAGACTGATAATTAAAAACAGCGAAGTGGGAGTCATTTTGTCAATGGGTATGGTGTTAAACCCGGCGGTCCGGGGAGTGACCGCTTGAAAGTATGCCGCCATGAGCTTTCCTTTGAGAGAAAGCCTTCCCAGTGTATCGGGGTTTTTGTATTCCAGAGCCAGCAGGCTGAGACTGCCTATAGAAATCAACAGTAAAGTTGAGACCACAACGATTTTTGAATGCAGGCTGAGTTTTCTAAAACACCGTTTTTGGTATATATCGAGGATTACCGTGTATCCCAATCCACCACACACGAACAGGCTGCTTACAACCAGATTTACAAGGATGTTTTCTTTGTAGGATGTCATGCTAGAAAAACTTCCCATCAAATCGAAACCTGCATTGCAAAAAGCTGAAACGGCATGGAAAATGGAAAAGAATATCCCTTTCCATAAACCGAATTGGGGAACGAATTGAAAGGACAGCAGCAGGGCTCCAATGCCTTCAAAGGTAAAGGTGAGGATAAGGACATAGATACTCAAACGCACCAGTCCCTGAAGGTTAAACTGGTTGAGAGCCTCCTGAATCATCAACCTTTCCCTAAGGTTTATTTTCTTGCCCATAATCAAAAATATAAGGGTAGCCGAAGTCATAAAACCCAGGCCCCCTATTTGTATAAGCAGCAGTATAACAGTTTGACCAAAGAGAGTAAAACGTGTGCCTGTGTCAACTACAACAAGCCCTGTAACACAAACGGCAGATGTTGCTGTGAATAATGCATCTAGAAAAGATATGGGTTCTGTTGTGGAAATAGGCAGGTAAAGGAGTATGGTACCTACAATTATTGTTACAGCAAACCCAGAAACGATTTTTTGGGTAGGATTGAATTTTGGCAGGTTAAACATCAACAAAACACTCCCATGTCGTATCAAACTTCCCTCAATTAAAAAAGCCATGGAGGTACCCACAGCTGCAATAAGCCAAACACTACCTCCACGCTTACGAGGTTAGCTGACGGGTTCGGGTCTCGGCATAACCCTACCCACCGATGAATGGTGGGATTCACCCCAAGAAAAATGGTTCCCCCGCTCTCCCATATAGGAGATTCAGCGATACAAGCTGATTTTTTCTTATAAAGAGATTGTATCATTAAATAAAATTCTTGTAAATTAAAGTTTTTTGGTTCTTCTCCAAAACAGTTGGTTAAGGGTTAAGCTAATATATCTAACGAACTTTATCTAGAGAAATACGTGGGTTGGTTAGATAGCTTTGCCCGGCTTGAGAAATTTTACACC